>DASZAG010000170.1:0-21660 GCA_035945555.1 Acidobacteriaceae bacterium | reverse complement strand
TCTGGTAGGGAAGAGCAGCCCACCAGGTAAAGATCGGGTCGTAGCCGTTATATTCGTCAAACCAGTTGTGCAGATTTCCCTGCAGCTCGAGCGTCGCCAGCACAGCGCGACGCGCTACAAGGCGGTCAAACTTCGGCGCGTCGGCATGACTCGGAACCAGATTCTTCTCGGCAGCTTCAATCTGGGTGATCATGTTGGCCAGCGCTGCGGCGCTCTTCTGCGCATCAGGCCTCTGCATGAGTCGCTTCTGCGTCATCAGCTCGTCAATTGCCGGAGCAAAAGGCAGCAGCGGCTGCATCTGCGCGATCTGCCGCTTTTCGAGCGCGAGCTGGTGAAGCTCTGAGTCGCATTTGTGCTTCAGCAGCACGTAATCCACCTGGTCTTCATGCGAGAGCTGAGAGAAGTCGAGGGCTGCGAGCCTTGCCAGTTCATCCTGGTAGAACTTCTCCATTCGCTCCATGTGCGCCGGCGAAATGGTCACGGGGTAGGTGCGTTCCAGGCTCATGCGGTCGGCGATGTATTGCTGGACGACGGACGGCATTGTGGCGCTGGTTGGTTCTGCGGAAGGAATGGCTGCGCTGTGCGCGATGCCGGTGGTCACAATTACGCCCGCAAGGAGCATAATTGCCCGCTTGTGTCCCTGCATTTCGGAACCCCTTGATATGGATTGTTGTAAAAACGAAGTTTAACTCCCGGGTCGTAGAGTTGTATACAAAGTTGGTAGTCGATGTTGTATGCAATCGATCAGAGCGGATGCCTTGCACGCGGCTATAATCTGACTTTCAACCTCCTGCATGAAACTCCTCCATGTCATGCCCACTCTTTCGCCCGCGAGCGGCGGCCCTGCCGAAGCGCTGCGGCAGATCGTGCGGGCGTATCCTCAAGTGGGCGTGCAAGCGGACATCGCCTGCCTCGACGCGCCCGGCTCTGAGTGGATCCCGAACTTTGCAGCGCAGGTCCACGCGTTCGGCCCAGTCCGGAGCGGTTATGGTCGCTCATCCGCATTGCGCGAGTGGCTGCGACAAAATGTGTCGCGGTTCGATGGTTTGATCCTCCACGCCATGTGGAATTATCCCGCGCTGGCTGCTTCGCGCGCCGCGAAAGGTCGCGTGTCCTATGCGGTGTTCACGCATGGCATGCTCGATCCGTGGTTCAATCGGCGCTATCCACTCAAGAAGCTGAAGAAGCAGCTTTACTGGCCCATTCAGTATCCAGTTCTGCGGGATGCGAAGAGCGTGCTGTTTACAAGTAAGCTGGAGAGCGAACTGGCACAGCAAAGTTTCAAGCCGAGCAAGTGGACTAGCCTGGTCGTTCCCTATGGCACGAATGGGCCTCCGCCGGATGCTGAGGCGCAGCGCCGCGCATTTGAAGAACGAATGCCCGAACTGACGGGCCGGAGATTTCTGCTGTTTCTCTCGCGCATCCACGAGAAGAAAGGCACCGACCTCCTGATAGAAGCGTTCGCGGCCATCGCGACGCAATACCCTGACGTGGATCTTGTGATTGCGGGGCCGGATCAGGAAGGTTTGCAGGCCAAACTCGCGGCTCAGGCGCAGCGGCTGGGGATATCGCAGCGAGTCCACTGGCCCGGCCTGCTCACCGGCGATGCGAAATGGGGCGCGCTGCGCGCCTGCGAAGCGATGGTGCTGCCTTCGCATCAGGAAAATTTTGGAGTCGTTGTTGCGGAAGCGCTAGCCTGTGGGCGTCCAGCTCTGATTTCCGATCAGGTGAATCTATGGCCAGACATCGCAGAAGACAGCTCCGGGCTTGTTGAGCCGGACACTCTCGATGGGACTCGCGCGCTATTGGAACGCTGGTTCCGAATGAGCGCGCAGGAACAAGCCGCGATGGGTGTGCGCGCTCTCACCACTTTCAAAACTCGCTATTCCATGCAGAACTGCGCAATCGCGATTCGGAATTTGTTTCGCGACGCGCAGTCTGCAATCTAAAAGCTCCTCAAGCCTGAGGCTGCTTCTCCTTGCGTTGCGGTTCAGGTTTTGATTCCTGCCGCGGCTGGGGTCTCGCTTCCGGCCGAGGCTGTGGACGAGCCTCAGGTCGGGGCTCGGGACGAGCTTCCGGCCGGGGTTGTGGTCTTGCTTCCGGGCGCGGCTGCGGCCTTGTTTCAGGTCGAGGCTGCGGTCGTGCCTCTGGACGAGGAGCAGGCCGGCTTTCCGGTCTCGGCGTCGGTCTTGTTTCAGGCCGGGGAGCCGAATGAGTTTCGGGCCGGGGCTGCGGTCTTGTCTCTGGACGAGGCTGCGGTCTCGACTCTGTTCGAGGTTGCGGCCGAGCTTCTGTTCTGGGAGTAGGCCGTGCTTCGGTCCTTGGAGCTGTATTGCCTTCAGGGCGCGGATTTGCGCGAGCCGGCGTCCTGTTTTCGGTTCTTGGTGTGGTAGTCGGTGTGGCCCGGCCCGGATTTGTTCTACGCTCGTTCGGGGTTGTTCGTGCTGCTGGCCGATTCTCGTTCCTTACCGCAGGTGTGGGTCTGGCATTTCCACCTCTGGCTGCGGGGGTCGGCTGTGCTCCACGATTATTTGTTGATGCTGTTCCCGCAGCGCGCGCGGGACGCGCATTCCTGATTGCTGCAACGCTGGTTGCTGGACGCTGCAATGCCGCATGTTGCGGAGCTCCATGGTTGGTTTTAGCGAAGTTCTGCGGCACCTGGCGGGCCAGACTTACTTGGCGTTGTTGTGCGGCCACGGGGCCCATGCGCCTGTGAGTGTGAGCGGTCATCTGCGCCTGCGTGGGGCGAGCCTGGACTCCACCGCGTCCGCCGTTAAAGCTCACACGACCGGCATTGTAGCCGCCGCCGCCACTAAACTGCCCGTACTGACCATGGTTGTCGCCCATCTGAACCGTGCGGTTGTTCACGATGACCGTACGGTCGACGTAAGTGTAGTTGTTAACGATGGTCGGGTTCACATTTGAGAACGCAGTGTTGTAACGGAATCTGTCGCCATCCCAACGGCCACCATAGTAGTTGTCGCCGTAGTAGCCGTAGCCATAATCGACGCCGCCGTAGAAGCCGACTTCCGGTCCCCAATAGCCGGGGTTCCACGCGTAGCCGGTGTCACTCCATCCCCAATAGCCGGGAGTCCAATAGAGGCCCGGGTCAGGAGCTTCAACCCAGGATCCCGGAACCCAATAATAGCCATACTCATCGCCCGCCCAGGCCCAATAGCCGGGGGTCCAAATGTATCCCGCCGCGGGGCATTCAGGCTGCTCATAGACGGGGAGTTCAGGCGGCGCAATGGTGACGGATATTCCGATTTGGGCAAATGCAGCGCATGCAAATACCATTAGTCCGCCGAGTAGGGAAAGGTTTCGTAACGAACGCAGAATCTTCATGGAGCTTCCTCTGGCCCCTGGTGGAGAAAATAGGGTGCCGCTTAAATCGGAAGTTCCTGGTACCTTTTCGGTTGCCCTAAGACACCTATCCTTTCCATCAAAATTCAGCGAGATCATCCGGAACAGGGCTGTTTTCAAACCATTTGCGCCGCTGAGGGCTCACTCGCTCTTCGAGTCGTCCTGGTCGCTTCCAGACGGCAGTTGCAGCTCAAGGAGCGCAAAACGCGTAGCGGAGCTGTCGTTCTTCTCGATGCTGAAAATATGCTGGTGGTGCTCTGATCCGGCTCTGAGGCTGAGGTTGTCCGAGATGTCAACGTGCCCAGCCTTGGTTTTCCCCGCGCAACCGAGGCCTTCCGGCGTGACGGCAGGTGACCCAATGGGCTTGTCGGCCTGGCACTCGATCACTGTTCCGTAGCGTCCCAGTGCGTTCTTGTAGAACGCCACGACCTTATCCTGCGGGTCAGAGCTTTCATAGTTCACCACCTTTACCCGAATCTGCCACCGTCCAAATCCCATATGAACATCGGCGGATTTGTCACCATCCTTGTCGGGCGCGATGACCGCGCCGGGATAAACAGGCAATCCTACATCGGCTGCGTTGGTGGATCCCGACCGAACGTGAAGACCTCCCAGCGGCGTTTCAATCTTTACATTCTTATCCTTGCCGTTCGAGTTTTTATCCACCTGGACATGACAGCCAGCCGCCAGCATCAGTCCGGCCGCAGCTAAAATAGCGAGCGCTTTTCTCATGGCCTTTTTCTCTCCCGTTACAACATACGCCCGCGGGGGCATTGCCGTTCCGTCATTTTGCTGTCGTTATTCGCGATGTTTTCGTTTCGCCGTCGGCAAGAGTGGCCTATACTGCAAAAATAACGGGCGCTACAAGGCAGTGGATGAGGGGCCACAACTGCGCCTCAGGTGCGGATCATGAAATCGACGTCGAAGAAAGAAAGCAGACTTGCCGCCGCCGCAACGCCCATTCCCGATAAGCTCTATTTCCGCATCGGTGACGTGGCCAAACTCTGCGGCGTAGAAGCGTATGTTCTGCGCTTTTGGGAGACGGAGTTTCCGCAGCTAAAGCCCAATAAGAGCGGAACCGGACAGCGTCTCTATCGCAAGCGCGACGTAGAACTCGCCCTTCGCATCAAGCGATTACTGCACCAGGACGGATACACCATTCAAGGCGCGCGCCAGGTCTTCGCTGCCGAAACCCGCGAAGCGAAGGCCCATCCGCAGGACGAGCTTCCGCTTAAGCGCGGTGCGGCTACGCATGGCAGCACCGAGAAGCAGTTGCAGAAAATGCGTGCGGAATTGCGGGATATCCTCGGCATCCTCAACGCTCCGGTCAAATCGGACAGGCGAGACAAGTCACCCAAACAGGAGCGGCAACAACAACCCTCCCGGCCCGGACTTTTCGATAATTGAGGCTTTGCGTTACCGTATCGCCGCCTGGGCAGCTTCGGCGGCAATCGTTTCTTCCTCTTCCAGAATGTCAATCGCGCCTGTGGCCATGAATCGCTCCATGGCTGCCATGGCGCAGCCCTGACCGCACAAGTGATACATGTCGGGGTTGCGGCTCTCAGCCGCATTCCACGGCAATAGCGTGAAGCGCTGGCCAGGCTGGCCCTCATCGAAGCAGGGCACGTCGCCCAGCAGGACCATCCACCAGTGATTGGCCGCGCTCTTTCTCTTTCCACAGATGTCACAACTAAAAGACACATCCCAGGTCATAAAACCACCCCGGCGGTCAGTCTTTGGGACTTTTGTCTCAGAAAGCTGGCTCGCATGGAATAAGTTACCGCAAAAAACGGCCAGTCGGAGGGAAATCTCGCTTGTGTACTTAGTTGAGGCAACCAAGCACTTTAGGTAATCATCACACGGCACTTAAGTTTGGGAGAGTGTTAAAATTTGAGGCAGTGGTACGTCTGCTCCCAAACCCCCTTCACAGGGAAATCCGCTAACCCGGAGATCCCGAGAAAGAGCACGCTCCATGCTTTGCAATACTTGTGCGACGCCGGATCGCTTCCGGCTGTCCCGATTTAGATCATCGGATATTCCGAATTTGTCTCTTTTGCACTGGCCTGTGCGTTGCCGGGTATGTGATCGGCGGATGTATGGGAGCCTCTTATTCGCTCTGAGATTATGGAGGAAAAAGAGGATGCGTCGGGCGGTACCCAAGCGGCCCAGTGTCGGAGTGGAAGCCCTTCCGGCGCACGGCTCTACGCGGTCCCAATACCCTCCCGCAGCTTAGCTTGAAATCGATGCCGTCAGAATAATGGCGGCAAAGCCCTCCATTCACGGGAAGCTCTTTGCGTCTGCGGTACCTCACGCCCTCGGCAGCGAATCGCCCCCTCCAAATCCATAAACTCTGCTTTTGCTCTAGAATCGAGGGCTTGAGGGAAGCTCTCCATGAACCAACTCTGCACTAGAGTGAAAAAATCACTAACGATTGCAGCCGCAACCGTGGCATTTGCTACTGTGCTGGCCTCCGCAAACGGACAGACATCATCGTTTGGCCCCAGCAATCCCTTCTATGCGCCCAGCACGCTGCCATTCCAGGCCCCACCCTTTAACAAAATTAAGGACAGCGACTACCAACCGGCAATTGAAGCCGGAATGGCCCAGCAGATCAAGGAAGTCGAGGCGATTGCCAACAATCCTGCTCCGCCGACCTTTGACAATACCGTGGTCGCGCTGGAGAAAACTGGCCAGCTGTTCAGCCGCGTCATGGCCGTCTTTGGCGGAGTCACCGGCGCGGATACCGATCCCACCCTTGAACAGGTGCAGACCATTGAAGCCCCGAAGCTGGCCGCGCATCAGGACGCAATTGTCCTGAACCCGAAACTCTTTGCGCGTATCAAGGCCGTGTATGACAAGCGTGCATCGCTGAAGCTCAATCCAGAAGCAATGCGCCTCGTCGAGTTGGACTACCAGGAGTTCGTCAAGAACGGGGCTGCGCTTTCAGACGCTGACAAGGCCCAGCTGAAGAGCCTGAATCAGTTGGATTCAACGCTGTCGAATGACTTTATCGTAAAGCTGCTGGCCGCCACCAAGGCTGGAGCATACTCCACCACGGATCAGTCCGCGCTCGCGGGTTTGACCAACGCACAGATCGCCGCTGCTGCGCTGGACGCGAAACAGCGCAAACAAGATGGTTGGTTGATTCCACTCCAGAACACCACGCAGCAACCCGATCTAAGTGAGTTGCAGAATCGAGCCACTCGCAAGACGCTGTTCGAGGATTCATGGAACCGCACTGAGCGCGGCGACGGCAATGACACACGCTCGACCATATCAAAGCTGGCCTGGGTCCGGGCGCAGAAAGCCAAGCTGCTTGGGTATCCGAACTTTGCGGCGTGGAACCTCACTGACCAGATGGCGAAAACACCGTCGGCTGCGGTCGGTTTTTTGGATGCTCTGGTTCCGGCAGCAACGGCAAAGGCCGCAAGCGAGGCCAAGGACATTCAGGCGCTGATCGACTCCCAACATGGCGGTTTTCAGCTCGAGCCGTGGGATTGGGAGTTCTACTCCGAGCAGGTGCGCAAGGCGAGGTACGACCTCGATGAGTCGCAGATCAAGCCCTACTTCGAACTGAACAATGTCCTGCAGAACGGCGTCTTCTACGCAGCAAACAAGCTCTACGGCATTACGTTCAAAGAGCGGCACGACATTCCTGTTTACAACCCCGATGTGCGCGTCTTTGAGGTATTCGACGCCAATGGCAAGCCGCTAGCGCTGTGGTACTGCGACTACTTCAAGCGCGACAACAAACAAGGCGGCGCATGGATGGACAGCTATATACAGGAGTCAAAGCTACTCGGAACAAAGCCGGTTGTCTTCAACGTGGCTAATTTTCCCAAGCCCGCTCCGGGCGAGCCCGCGCTGCTGACCTTTGATGACGTAACTGCCATGTTCCACGAGTTCGGCCACGCGCTGCATGGAATGTTCGCCGACACCGAATACCCAAGCCTCTCCGGCACACAGACGCCGCGCGACTTTGTCGAGTTCCCCTCGCAATTCAACGAGCATTGGGCCAGCTATCCCGAAGTATTCAAGCACTACGCCAGGAATTACAAGACCGGCGAGCCCATGCCTGAGAACCTGGTCGCGAAGATCCGCAAATCGCGCACCTTTAATCAAGGCTACGCACTCACCGAAATTCTGGCCGCGGCTGAGCTTGACCTGCAGTGGCACACCCTCGCACCCGGCGAACCTCCGCAGGATCCCGATCAATTTGAGAAGGATGCGCTGAGTCGCACCCACCTGCTGATCTCGTATGTGCCGCCGCGATACCGTTCCAGCTACTTCCTGCACATCTGGGGCAACGGCTATCAGGCCGGGTACTACGCCTATCTTTGGACAGAAATGCTTGACGACAATGCCTACCAATGGTTCGAAAAGAACGGAGGCCTCACTCGCGCCAATGGAGATCGCTTCCGGAACATGGTGCTGTCACGCGGCAACACTGAGGACCTGGAGAAGATGTACGAGCGTTGGCTGGGAACCCAACCGAGCGTCGGGCCAATGCTGAAGTACAGAGGGTTGGAGACGCAGACAGAATCAACGCATTGAGTGACACTTGATCGCCAGATGAGAAGAGCCGCCTGAATCTCAGGCGGCTCTTTTTGAATGGATTTTTTCCGACAGCAGTTCCTTCGCGTGCTCGAGTTTCGTTCGGCGCGACGCGCTCAGCCCTTTGCCGGCGCGGTTGATGTAGAACGTCAGCATCCTCATGCCCGATGCCGGCCCCGTAGGTGAAACCTTCTTCGACGCCAGTGAACGTGCGATCTCGGTGGGAGACTTTGTAAACAGTCCCTTTGGAGGATGCGTCGAGTCCGTCGTCACGTGTTTGACCCAGCGCTTCTGGGTGCGCTTCCTGGTTGCCATGGCATTGCTCCTCTGCTTATTGAGAAGCGCACTTTCATGAAATGCGATGCCACAGCCCTACACTTGCGCCCAGCGTCGCAGCAGGTTGTGATAGATGCCTGTCAACTTTACCGCGCTGGGCGAATTCGGTTCGCTCGCGCTGATGCGCTGCATTACATTGTCCAGATCAAACAGCAGCGTCCGCGCACTGTCATCGCGAACCATGCTCTGAATCCAGAAGAACGAACTGACACGCGCACCGCGCGTTACGGGCCGAACGTTGTGCAGGCTCGACGACGGGTACAGAACCATGTGACCTGCCGGCAGCTTCACTGAGTGGATGCCGTAAGTGTCCTCAACTACCAGCTCGCCTCCGTCGTACTCTTCGGGGCTGCTGAAGAAGAGTGTCGCCGACAGATCGCTGCGCACGCGGTGCGACGTGCCCTTTACATGGCGGATGGCGTTGTCCACGTGCGTCCCGAAAGACTGACCTCCGCTGTACCGATTAAAGAGCGGCGGGAAGACCTTCATCGGCAAAGCCGCAGAGATAAAGAGTAGGTTTTGCCCCAGCGTCTGCAGAATTCGCTCGCCAACTTGCTGTGCCACCGGATGCGCTTCTGGAATCTGCATATTGTCTTTGGCAAGCGAGGATTGATGACCCGCGGTCACGCGGCCATCCACCCACTCGGCGCGATCAAGCTGCTGGCGAATCTCGCGGACCTGTTCCGTAGACAAAACATCGGGAATGGTTAAGAGCATCTCGTTCTCAGTTCTCAGAATTTGAAGTTCAGGCCGAACAGTGCTGAAGTCCCCGGTCCGGGAATCGCGTGTCCGGGATGCAACTCGTCGATGTAAAAACGATCGAGCAGATTGTTCACGTTTGCCCGCAGCGTGATGTGCTCGGAGATCTCATATTTCGCCATCGCGTTCACCACTGCATAGCCTGGCGCAGACTCGACCACCGTCGTCGGCGCGATCGTCGCGGTGTTGGCCGCACGTGCGCCGACGAAATTTCCGCCAGCGCCCACTTCCACTCGATGCGAAACCTGATACTCGCTCCACAGATTGAAGAGGTTCTCAGGCACATTGTTCAGCGGTTCTCCCACCGCTGCCGGATAGTAGCGCGACGACACCGTCTCGCTGTGAAGAAACGTATAGCTCGAAAGAATTTCCCACCGATCCGTTAGCCGCCCCTGCAACTCTCCCTCGGCCCCATCCACGCGCTGATTGCCGGAGAGCACGTCGATCGACGAGTCCGTAGGGTCGGGCTCGCGCGCATTTTCCTTATCCGTGCGGAAGATCGCACCGCGCGCCGTCAGATGCCCGCCCTTCAGGTCCCACTTGCTGCCCAGTTCAAGCGTCTCATTTTCTTCAGGAGGAGTCGCCGCCGTCGCGGCAGTTAGCGACAACGCTTCCGCCGACGGATCAAACGATGTCCCGTAATCGAAATAGACGCTGCCGTTCTGTCGTGGCTTGTAGACCACCGCTGCCCGCCACGTAGGCTTATCAAGCGGCTGAATAAAGCTGGCCGGTGTGCCCACCAATTCGCCCGATGGCTGAAAGGCATAGGTCACGCCGTTGTAGCGCGCGTCAAAACGATCCCATCGCGCGCCTCCGCTCAGCTCCCATTTGTGCGCCAGCTCCACCGTGTCCATCGCATACGTTCCAAAACTGTGCGCGGTTGTGCGTGTTTGCGATTTCAGCGATCGCACACCGGTGAATGGGTCATACGCATCAGGATCAAGCAACGGCGCCAGCGGAACCGTATTGACGCCCGCCGCATTCGTATACATGTAGCGCGTCGGGTCAGATGTTTCCTTGCCGCCCTCTGCACCAATCACAGCCGTGTGTCGCAGGCCCACCAGTTTGCCCGTCGCCGTAAGATCGCCCTGGTCCCAGAAAGAAGTCTCGACGCTCTGTCCGGTCAGTTGGTTCCGGTTCACCATCACCTGCGCGAGCGGAGTTTCCGGCGTAATGGTTCCCGCGTTCTTGTTGTTCACCTGCGGTTCGGTAATCTGCCACTTGCGCTCGTAATTCGCATAGCGCACCTGATCGCGCAGCAGTCCGTGCGAGCCGAGGTCATGCTCCAGCTTCACCGCGCCCATGTCCACATCGGCGCGGAAGAAGTTGTCCTCAGCAAACCCGTAGTAGTTATGTCGCGGAACAGGCGCGGGGCTGCCGAAATACCACGGCAATCCATAATCCGGAATATCGTCTTCCGTGAAATGGAAGTAGCTCGTCGTCTCGCGCGTCGGCGTGTTCAGCCCAAACGAAATCGCGGGAGCGATGCCATAGCGGCGCGTGCTTACTACGTCGCGTTGCGCGACATTCGCGTCATGCCCCATTACGTTCAGGCGCATCGCCGTGCCACCACCAAAATTCGGCATCGGCTCATCCAGATCCGCCGCAAAACGCCGCGTTTCATCGGTGCCGCCTTGCAATTCCACATTGAATAAATGGCGCAGCTCCGGAGCCTTCGTTTCCTGGTTGATCACGCCGCCGGTCGATCCGCGCCCGAACTCCACGCCCGCCGGGCCTTCCAGTACATCTACCTGCTCGTAGTCGAAAGGGTCCCGATAGTAGCTGCCGAGATCGCGCATTCCGTCGAGAAATATGTCGTCCTGCGCGGAAAAGCCGCGGATCGTCAGGTTGTCGCCCTGCGCGCCGCCTTCTCCCGCTGCCAGGCTTATGCCCGGAGCGTTGCGCAGCGTGTCGCGCAAAGTTGCCACGCCCTGATCGGCGACCACCTGCTTTGGAATTGCCGTGATCGACTGCGGCGCGTCGACCAGGGGAACGGGAATTCTGCTGAGCGCGACGCTGTCAGTGGCGCTCGCAGTCACCTGCACAACTTCCGCACTCTTCACGCCGATCGTGACCGCATCATGTCCACGAAAGCGAAAATCGAGTCCGGTTCCAGTGAGCAATTGCGTAAGCGCCTGTCGCTCCGAGTAAAGCCCCCTCACACCGCGAGTGCGAAAGCCGGGCAAAGCATCTTTTGGAATTGTGAAATCGATGGCGATGCCGCACTCTTTCGCGTATTGCGCGAGCGCGCTGTCGAGCGGCCCTGCGGCAAGATCAAACCTGCGCACCGTGAGGCGCTCTCCGCTGGTTTGATGAGGATCAACTCGCTGCGACGCAAGCACCAGCGCGGATTTCGCTCCGCCACCGGCTGCGGCATAAGCGGTGATGGTGCCAACGGCAAGCCATGCGCGCTTGTTCTTACTGCGTCTCTTGCCCAACGTACTTTCCTCGCAGATTGAAGGAAAGGCGCGCGCTCCTTATAGTGAAGGAATCCGCGGCCTCTCCGGCTGTGGTGTCAGGCCCTTGCCCCGCGCTGCTCCGCCAAGAGTTTTCGCGTGGGGCCGGGGCTGAATTAACTCCGACTAAACTAGTCCGAGTTCAATATACGACATGTTCAGTCGTAGTTGCAAACGACTCGCACAAGTTTACCTTCGGTGCGCACTCGACCTGGTTTGCACAGCATCAATGCATATCTCACTTCGCAGGGCTCTTGTCGGCCCGATAAGACGTGCCCTGCGCGGCAATGCTTATTCGCCCGACCACGCCGACCTCCGCCCCAGCTCGCTGCTTCTGTCATACGTAATCGAAAAAGCAGCGGAGGAGGGAATTGAAGTCATCGACATGCTGCGCGGCGAAGAGCCATACAAGAGAATCTGGCATGCCGACCCAGTGCCCACCTATAAATTCTCCATGCCGCGCGTGGCCCATCACGCACAACCGCTGGCGGCGTAATTCGGTGTATTAAGGAACGCGGTCTTGAGTCGGCGGCTTATCTTTCGCGCTCGCTTTGTGCAGAAATCCAATTCCAAAATGCAGGTCCGACTTCGTGCCTGTAACCGAAATCGGCACCTCGGTCCCTGCTCCATCCTTCGCAAAGAAAGGATCAACCGCTTTCAGCAAAATAGACTTCCAGCCCGTTACCATCTGCGACACGTGAGCCTTCAACCGCGCCATGCCGTGGAAATCCACCTGGTTGCCGTCGAGCGTGTATACGCCGTTCATCGCGATATTCGTACCCGGCACCGCATAGTTCAATCCCGTAATCGTGATCCGGCCTTTGCCCAGCACAAAGTTGCCGCGCATGTCCGACCCAATTTCAGGATTGATATTCTGCTTCGCGTCTTGCTGCGCTTCCTCCGCAAGCCCCTGCCCGCGCAGGCTCAGCTCGTTGATCTTCGCCTGCATCTTCGGGTCGGTAAAATGCGCGTCGGTTATCTGGAAGCTGCCTTGCAATTGCATCTTCTCAGTAACTGATTCTTTCCCTGGAGGCACCAGCAAACTGGTGTGCAGCGCCAGGGCTCCCGTCATCACGGGAGGCTGCGTCTTTACCGCCAGCGCCAGAATGTCCTCCATCCGCGCCGGATCCATCGTCACGTCCAGCTCTACAACCCGCCCTTGTCCGGGAATCTTCACTACATCGCCGCGCGCCACAATGTGCGAGTGCCCAAGCTCCGCGTCCACCGGCAGCAGATGCGTATCGCCATTCGTCCCATCCACAACCGCATGGAACGTCGTGTGCAGCGGCATGGCGTGACCCGCCGTATCCAGGCTGAAGTTGGGCGTGTCTGTCTCGCCGTCCACCGTAATGTTGTTCAGTATTCCCCAATACTTGCCGGAAGATGACAGCGTCCCGCCAATCCCCTTTAGCGGATCCAGATTCACATGCTGGAACGTGTACGTCCCGCTCACCGGAGTATCCGCGGGGCTCTTCTCATCGAACGGCCCAAACGTCCCGCTCGAATCAATGTCGCCAATCGGTTTTGGATTGATCAGCGTCGCATGGAACCGCATCGGCAGTCCCGCCCCTACGCTGGTCAACGTCAGATTCCCAACCTCAAAATCCAGCGGGACCTTCCCTGGCTTGTTCGTGCCCAGCAGCAGGGTGGCGTGGTCAATTTCAACCTTGTCCACCACCACCTCCGCGCGCCCCGGGTGCTTCTGGCTATTGCCGCCAGCGTTCATCTCGCTGCGTTCGTCCTTCGGCGGAATGTAAACGTCCACCCCATTCACATGCACCAGCCCAATGTGCATCGGGGTCTGGAACAGATCGCGCCATGTTGCGCGAAACCTGAACTGCTTTGCTGAAAGCATCGGCCGCGTCGAATTCAGGTGGTTCGGGTAGAGCGCCAGCCCCCTCCCGGTTATCTCGAACCCGCGCCAGACGGATACATTGAACCCCGCCAGTTCCACCCTGCTGTCATAGCGTGTTTCGAGTGTCTTCACCACGCGATCACGCAAAATCGGTTCCGCCCGCTGAAAGTAGATCGCAAACACCGTAAACGCTGTGCCAACAATCAACAATAGCGGCACCCCGATCCATAGCGTGACCCACACCCAGCGCCGAGAGCGCGGCTTTCTGGGACTATCGATTGCGGATTGGACTTGCTTCGACAAAGGAATGACTTCTCCGCCTGCCCGATGTTTGGTTGCGGGCATGACGGCTCCGAAGGTTAGAAGCGTTGCGCGATACTTTTGTTGGATTCATCGCGCGCAAGCGCTTTCCCGGCCCTTGGCCCACGCGATCTCACCTTGCACAAGGAACAATCCCTACGCCAGCACCTTCGCCGCGTCCTTGGCAAAGTACGTCACAATAAAGCCCGCCCCAGCCCGCCGAATCGAAACCAGAGACTCCATCATCGCCCGCTGTGGCTCCAGCCAGCCCTTGGCGAATGCCGCCTTCAGCATCGCATACTCGCCCGACACCTGGTACGCCCCCATAGGCACGTCAAACCGCTCCCGCGCCGCGCGAATCACATCCAGATACGGCATTGCCGGCTTCATCAGAATCATGTCTGCGCCTTCACTAAGGTCGAGCTCAATCTCCCGCATGGCCTCCCGCAGGTTTGCGCCATCCATCTGGTAGGTGCGCCGGTCCCCGAACTGCGGAGCAGAATCCGCCGCTTCCCGGAACGGCCCATAAAACGCCGAGGCAAACTTCGACGCATACGACAGAATCGGCGTGTGCTCAAAGCCTAAATCGTCCAGCTCGTCCCGAATCGCGCCCACGTGCCCGTCCATCATGTCGCTTGGAGCCACAACGTCCGCGCCCGCCGCCGCCAGCGAAACAGCAGTCTTCGCCAGCACCTGCAGGCTGGGATCGTTATCCACCTCGTAGTCGGCAGCGCCTTCTTTCTTCGCCACAATTCCGCAATGCCCGTGAGACGTGTACTCGCACAGGCACACGTCAGCCATCATCAACAGCTTCTTCGCCGCGCCTCCGGCCTTAAGTGCCCGCAATGCGCGCTGCACAATGCCGTTTTCCTCCCACGCGCCCGTCGCCTGCTCGTCCTTGTTCGCCGGAATTCCAAACAGCAGCAGCCCGCCAATCCCCAGCGCCGCCGCGGCCTCCGCTTCCTTTACCGCCTCGTCAATCGACAGATTAAACACGCCCGGCATCGACGAAATCTCCCGCCGCACGCCTTCGCCTTCGCAAATAAACAGGGGATAAATCAGCGCCCCCGGCTCCAGGTGCGTCTCGCGAACAAGGTTGCGCATGGGCTCGCTGCGCCGTAGCCGCCGCATTCGGGTAATGGGATAGTCCATGCGCTTTATTCTAGCGATCGGCACCGCTTTTCATGTAATGCAATATTGCATACGAACGCGCATGGCTGGGAGGCGAAACCTTCGTGTCGTTCGACAAGAAAGCAGTCGCATTGCTATCGTCACTGGGACACAAAACACACTGCTGTCGTGATCCGGCGTCTTGAGGTCTCGCATGCTCTGGTTCTATGAACTTTTCTTTCCCGTGGTCTGGGTCGCTTTTCTCCTCTACTGGCAGATCATCTGGGCCAGGACTGCCGATGCCAAAACCACTCAGCGCCTTGAGCCGGCCTTTTCGCGCATCCTGCGGGCCGCTACCTTTGTAGTCGCAGTCCTGCTCCTCGCGACAACCCGCATCCCACTGCCCTGGATTTACCGCCAGCTTTGGCCATACGGCCTCTGGTCATTTTGGGTTGGAGCCGCCATTACCGTCGGCGGACTTCTATTCGCCGTCTGGGCGCGCCGGCATCTCGGCAGCAACTGGAGCCGCTCAGTGACTATTAAGCAGGGCCACGAACTCATTACCTCCGGCCCCTACGCTCTCGTCCGCCACCCCATCTACACCGGCATTCTGACCGGATTCCTTGGCACCGCGATTGCGCTCTCCCAGGTGCGCGGATTCGTCGCTTTCATCCTGGTGTTCCTCGTAATCTGGGCCAAACTCCGCATGGAGGAGCAGTGGATGCACTCTCAGTTCGGGGAGACCTATACCACCTATGTCAGTCAGACCTCCGCCCTGGTGCCGTATCTCTTCTGATCGCCGCTGTCATTGGAACCTGTCTTGAAGGCTGTTTCGCCTCCAAGGCATGTATCACTGATCAGCCATCCGCCTAAAGATATCTATCCACAAGCGCGGTTCACACTCTATGGCCTTCGTTAGCTTCTGCGCCTCAAGCGTAACGTAGACCTCATTTCCGGATTTGAGGATGGCGTCTCCAGCATAGAGGCATCGGCCATCTGCGCTTGTGATGCTGACCCAAAGAGGCTTTTTCTTGCCGGTCCTAAGTCCAATTGCGCTTGCCGCTGCTTTAGGCACATTGAATCCGATTTTTGCTTGATAAGCAGCGACCAATATACGCACGGAGACTACCTGCGGATTACCTTTGAGCGGATCTTTGATTATATTTTTCATTCCAATCTCCTAAGCGAAAATGCCCGAACAAATGGTACACACTCATGACTAAAAAGTCGGAATTTGCTCTATGCTGTCTTACGGTCGCCTGCTGCGTCGTTCCCGCATCTGCTAAACTTTATGTATCTCAAAGCAGACAGCCTTTCCTCGTAATACTGCCTGCGTGAACCGCCCGCCGCGAAAGGCTTTCTGAAGGAATTCCGTGGATACACAGACTCGTCACGCGCTCAAGAAGGACAAATTTGCCACCGCGACCTTTTCCGGCCTCGACTGGATCGACGCCAATCGCAAGCTCACCATCGCCAGCGTCGCCATTCTGGTCGTGGTTCTGGCCATCATCATTGCTTCAGCGGTTACCTACAATTCTCGCTCCTCACGCGCAGAGTCTCTCTTCGGTCAGGCCATGGACATCTACAACACGCCACTCGCCCTCCCCGGGCAGCCCGCCGAACCCGGCGTGACCACCTACCCCACTGCCGCCGCTCGCGCCAAGGCTGCCAATCCGCTGTTCGTTGAAGTGGCCGACAAGTACGACTGGCAGAAGGTCGGTAAAAACGCCGAGTACTTCGCCGGTCTCACCTACGTTGAGATGGGCCAGTCCGTTGACGCCGAAAAGGACCTTCAGAAGGCCTCGAACTCCAGCGACACAGGAGTCGCCGCGCTGGCCAAAATCGCCCTCGCCGGACTCTACCGCCAGACCGGGCGCACTGACCAGGCCGCGGATCTCTACAACCAGATCATCAAGAACCCGACGGTCACGGTTCCGGCTTCAGAAGCCAAACTCCAACTCGCCAGCATGTACGAGAACTCAAATCCCGCCGAGGCCAAGAAGCTCTACGCCCAACTCAAGGACCAGGACAAAACCACCGTCGCTGGCCAGATCGCCGCACAAAAGTTGGCAGGGAAGTAGCTATCCGGAAGCTTGTCAAAAATCAAAAAGGGCACAGCCGCAAGCTGTGCCCTTCGCTTTTTTGCTGGGCGTCAATAATTGCGCCAAATTAAAATTGAGCTCTTAATCGAGCCGAACC
Source organism: Acidobacteriaceae bacterium (assembly GCA_035945555.1). Taxonomy (GTDB): domain Bacteria; phylum Acidobacteriota; class Terriglobia; order Terriglobales; family Acidobacteriaceae; genus Silvibacterium. The sequence continues at coordinate 4,728 of DASZAG010000170.1, read as the reverse complement.
AGGTACGCCGCGCCTTCCGTCAGCTGGATATTCCGGACAATGGCAATCGCCTGGGTCTTGTTGCCGTTTTCCGGTCGGATACGCACCCAGTTGCCCGTTGGCCCTTTAAACTCAATCACGTTCGCTGACTCGTACTCCTCCGCCAGCTGTCGTTCGAGCTTCTTTGCTGTGCTGACTCGTGGGAAAGCCCCGATCTGCACGCACCAGCGCCCGCCCTCGTCAATCGACTTGGGGGTCTCAAGCACGTCGATGCGCACCCGAGCAATGCCCGAACGCCAAACGCCCAGCTTCTTGGCCGCAGCCAGAGACAAGTCCAGAACCCGCCCCGGCACAAACGGACCGCGATCCGTCACCGTCATCGTCGCCGACCGCCCATTCGCAAGGTTGGTCACGCGAATCACCGAGCCGAGCGGCAGCGTTCGATGCGCCGCCGTCATGGCGTGCTCGTCATAGATCTTGCCGTTCGCGCCGCGCCGCTGGTCGTAGGGAGGCCCGTACCAGCTTGCCACTCCCACTTCCGAGTAGAGAATCCGTCCGCTCCCTGGAGCCTCAGGCGTCGCCTCTGCGCCCTCGTCTGGGTTTGGAGCCTCAGGCTGCGCCGAGTTGCTCGGTTGTTGCGTCGCGATCGGCGGAGCCGGAGGAGTATACGCAGCCTGCTCGCGATGGCCGCATCCCGTCACAAACACAAGCGCCGCGCAGGCACACGCGGCAAGTCCCCAATAAGCAAAACGCCCGTGTCGCACCCTAGCGCCCTCCCGAGTTGCGATCAATACGCTCGGCCAGCTTCGTCAGCTTCTCCGCCGCGATCTTCAGCGCCTTCGACGAGCTCTGCCGAACCTCCGGAACCACCTCGTCGTTCAGGTAAGTGATCACCCGCTTCAACTCTTCCTCTACGCGCGGCTTTGCCTCGTTGAATGAGTCTTCGACGCGCCGACCTAAATTTTTCAAGGGTCACCTGCCTGCGATTGCTTTAGAAACAGTATCTCCATCGAGCCAGAGCGGAATCAACCACCTTCCTCTTGACTGTGCCTTTCCGGTTAACCGCGACTGCGCTGAAGTCATACATCTCTGATGCAGAAAATGCGGTCTAACTGAAGCTTGCGCGGCGCAAGTATGTAGTAGACGTCATCACAACATCAGGGAGAGCATTCGTCTGATATTTCACATCCGGTTCTTAAGTCTTGTGGTGCTTCTTCTCGGCTGCATTTCAGTCTCCTATCAGGCCGTAGCTCAGCTTCCTGATTCGCCTCAACCCTGCCGGGGAGCGGCAACGTGCGCCTACCACGCCTGGCACACCGGTCCGAGCGCGCCCTCAAAGTGGGAAAGTGTAATCGACCCACGAGACCACGTTCCACCCTTTGCGGCACGCGACAAATCGGTCTATTGGTTGCGAGAAGAAGAAAACCGGATTGCATGGACGCCGACGCTTCTGTCGGCTGGATTCGGCCAGCTTACCGACGGCGATCCCCGATACGGCTCAGACTCTGCGGCCTTTGGAGAGCGGCTGGGGGCAGGCGCAATACGCGGCGCTTCCATGCGAATGTTCTCCGACAGCCTGCTTCCTTTGCTCACGCACGAGGACCCCCGCTATTTCCGCAAAGCCTGTGGAGGCATAAAGGAGCGTGGACTTTATGCCGCCGAGCGCGTCTTCGTGAATCGGCGTGATGACGGGAGCCTCGGCTTCAACTACTCCGTCACGCTGGGTCACTTGGCCGGCGCCGCTCTCACGCCTCTTTACTATCCAGCTCCCAGCGCTAACGGCGAAGTAGTTGTGCAATCGTGGCTGCTGTCACTCGCGGGCGCAGCCGGAGGCAATCTGTTTCTGGAGTTCTGGCCGGATGCTCGCGACAAAATTTTTCATCACCGGCATCCAGCTCGAAATTGAATTAAAACCTCAGATAAATTCCCGCCATTGGCTCCGATGTGAGCCGCATTTTGCCGGTTGCAAGCTGCTGTTCGCCGAAATCCGGTGTCTTGTAATAAACCCCGCGATACTGCAACCGAATTCCCAGGTGCGAGGTAAACACCGCACGGTCAATGCCCGCGCCGAAGTTCACACCGGGCCGCGCCTGCCACGGAGCATTCTGTCCGCCATTGAGCGATGGCGAAAAGACGACCGCGCTCACGCCGGCCAGAGCGAAAGGCCGGAAGCCAAGCATGCTGGGCGCACTCACCAGATACGACCCGCCAATCTCATGGGTGTTGTGCTGCACCGCAAACGGCGTGGCAGAGTAGTGCTCGGAATACCGCGTGTAGTCGTAGCTGCCCTCATAGCCGAGCCACCAGTGGTAGCTGTGCCGGAAGGCCGCCTGTCCGCCGAGGGAGTGCGTGGTGCTCACAGTTACGCCGTTGCCGGTCACGCTAGGCGTGTTCTGCCAGAACCCGCTGACCGAGACCTCGCTATTTTTCAAGAAGCTCTGCGCGCGCGCCTGAGCGGCAAACCCTGCGACGAGCAAAAGAAGAGCAGCGTAGGAAAAAGCACGATACAAGAAGCGCATCCGGTTTGAACTACCTCCTGTTCCATACTACTTGGGGACTTGTCCCGCGACCATCGGGAGCGCCAATACAGCATGTACAAGGATGGCGCGGAGCGCGACTGCCTGGACGGTCAGTCCCCCGTTCGCAGCGGCTGGTTCCCGACGAACCGCCAATTTTCCCCATTCAGCGTCGCCGGGTTTTCCTCGCGGGCCATCTTGCCTATCCTTGACGCTGGTAAAGTCTTGCCGGTGAATGAGATTTCACTACCCCGCGGGTTTTCCGCATCGTACTTTAGAGAATGGAAAAAGACGAGCCACAGGAGATTTGAAACATGTCAAAAGCGGTCAAATACGCTGAGAGAGCGGTCACCATCGCAGCCCAGGGCGCGTGGTCGGTGTTTGAGAGGCTGAACAGCATCCGCCCCAACCCCTCTTTTACCCCCAAATGGTCCGACAAGCCGCTGCTCAAGTCGTATCAGAAGGAAAAGCCGCCCCTCGGCTGGCCGCGCACCACGGATTCTCTTTGTCCGAAGTGCGTGCCTGAGATTCGCCAGCAGATCCTCGACGGCAAACTGCCCCACGAAATCCTTCTGAATGAGAAGATCGGCGAGATCAAAGCGCAGATCATCGAGCGCGATGGCCAAATCCTGATGGTGAAGGATTGCCCGAAGCACGGCCACTTTGAAGATGTGATGTCGATGGACACCGCTTTCTTCAAGCACCTCGAAGAGGTTTTTCCGGGCCGCGACATTCGCGCACACAACGACGAGAAGCTCCACAACCACGGAACCTCCACCGTGACACACGGCCGCGGCTCCGTTCTCACCATTGACCTGACCAACCGCTGCAACATGATGTGCGATCCCTGCTTCATGGACGCTAACCAGGTTGGCTTTGTCCATGAGCTTACGTGGGAAGAAATCAAGCAGATGCTTGATAACGCCATCACCATCAAACCGCGTCGTCAGATGTCGGTGCAGTTCTCCGGTGGCGAGCCCACACTGTCGCCCTACTTCCTCGACGCCGTCGCATACGCCCGTAAAGTTGGTTACAACTCCGTACAGGCCGCAACCAACGGCATCGAATTCGCCAAGTCGAAGGAACTTTGCCGCGCCGCCGCGGAAGCTGGTCTGCGTTATGCCTACCTCCAATTCGACGGAATCGGCAATGCCGCCAATTCGCATCGCAAAGTCGGCAATCTGTTCGACGTGAAGCTCCAGGCCATCCACAACCTGCATGAGGCGGGCGTGGACATCGTTCCCGTAACCACCATCATTAACGGAATCAATAACGAGCAGGTGGGCCGCATTGTCCAGTTCGCTCTGGACAATCCCAAGCGGATCAACTTCATCAGCTTCCAGCCCGTCTCCTTCACCGGACGCGACGAAGCCATCAGTGATGAGCGCCGCCAGGCGCAGCGCTATACGCTGAGCCACATGGCGCACGAGATCAAGGAACGGTGCGGACTCGGTGAGCCGACTCGCGACTGGTTCCCAATCAGCTTTATGAGCACCTTCTCCGATTGGGCTGATCTTGTGCACGGGCCAAACCACGATTGGGGCCAGCTCTCCTGCGGATGCCACCCGAACTGCGGCATCGGCATGGCGCTGATGATCGACAAGGAAACCAAGGAAGCAGTGCCCGTCACTGCCTTCCTGAACGCCGACCGCTTGGCCAAGGACGTGGCCAAGATCAACGACGCCGCACGCGGCAAGTTCCTGTCAGTACTCGGAGTTACCCTGGCGCTGCTTCGCAACTACGATCCGCGCAAGTCGCCGACCCACTTCAAAATCGTCGACCTGCTCGCCAAGTTCGACAAGTGCTTTGGCGCCACGGGCCGCAATTACGGCAAGGTCACTGCCGACCGCACCATGGAAGATATTGAGAAGCGCCGCGCCGACCGCTGGAACTTCCTCTTTATTGCCGGAATGTGGTTCCAGGACCTGTTCAACTACGACTTCCGCCGCACCGAGCAGTGCATCATTCCGTATGCTACGCAGGAAGGCGAAATCAGCTTCTGCGCCTACAACACGGGCATCGGCTGGCGCAACATCATTGAGAAGATGCACATGACCGCCACTCTCACCAAGTGGTACGAGGAGCATGGTCGGCATGAAATCTTCGCCGGCGGTAAGAAGGTTGGCATGAACGACGCACAACACGACCTGGTCCTGCACAAGGAGCACGTCGAAGCTGCCGCCAACGACACCTTCGAAAAGCTGGGCATCGCCAAGAACGCGCGCGAGGAAAA
>DASZAG010000169.1:0-3684 GCA_035945555.1 Acidobacteriaceae bacterium | reverse complement strand
GGCCACGAGCAAAGGTCAGGCCCTTCTTTTCATTGACGGGAATCTGGGTGATTCCGCGGATCTGGTACTCGACCGGGTCTTCAATGGTGATGATTTTGTCTTCGTCACTCTTGATTTCGTTCAACGCTGCATAGAGGGTCGTCGTCTTGCCCGATCCCGTCGGTCCGGTGACCAGCACCATTCCGTAGGGCTCGCGGATATAGCGGCGGAAGCGGCGCAGGTCGTCCTCGTGAAATCCGACAACGTCGAGGGTGAGCTTGCGGAACTTCTCGCTCATCGACTCCTTATCGAGCACGCGAAGTACGGCGTTTTCGCCGTGAACGGTGGGCATTATGGAGACGCGGAAGTCGATGAGGCGGCCCTTGTAGCGGACACGGAAACGGCCATCCTGCGGAACGCGGCGCTCGGCGATGTCCAGCTCACTCATCACCTTGACGCGCGAAAGTATGGTCAGGTGGTGCTCGCGGGCGATAGGAGCCATTGCTGCCTGCAAAACGCCGTCAATGCGGTATTTGACGTGCACGGAATCGTCATAAGTTTCGATGTGGATGTCCGATGCGCGGCGCTCGAGCGCGGTGAAAATCGTGGTGTCGACTAGCCGAATGATAGGGCTGATGTCTTCTTCCGACGTGAGCTTCTCAATCGAGATATTCTCATCGGCGTTGTCTTCGGACGAGATGACGTCGAAGGTGAGGCCTTCGGAGGCTTCATCGAGAACGCGCTGCGACTGCTCGGTTTTCTTCAGCAGATCTGTGATCTGGGTTAGCGTGGCGACACGGGTTGTGATGCGCTTGCCGAGCAGTCCGGAGATTTCATCGAGAACCATCAGGCGGCTAGGGTCGCTCACGGCAATGACCAGCCGGTCTTCGTGCTGCTCCAGGGGCACGAAGTTGTAGCGGAACATCATGTCAACGGGCACGCTCTTGAACAGCTCGTGCTCGATGCGGAAGTTCTGAAGATCAACGAACTCCGAGCGGTAGCGGTGAGCCAGCGCCTGCGCGCGTTCGATCTCGTCCTGTTCCGTCGGCAATGTGATGACTGGCGACTCTGCCATATTTCCTCGTAACTAACTCTATTCTCTTCTCGTTCCGCTTTGTTCGCGCGCCGAAGGCGTGTCTGCCCGGGGTCACTAGTTCTTCAGCGGAAGTTGCTGGTGTTGGCCATGGAAAACAGCGGCAGGTAAAGCGCGATCAATATCAGCAGCACCATGCAGCCCATCACGATCAGGATTGCGGGCTCGATGAGTGCCATGGCCGCTGTGAGCGCGGTCTGCACGTCTTCCTCGAAGAACTCGGCCACCGAGTTCAGCATTTGCGGCAGCGCACCAGTGGACTCGCCCACGTCGATCATTTCTACGGACAGCGGTGGGAAGACCCTTGTTCCCTGCAAGCTGGCCGATAGCGGCTTGCCCTCGCGCACGGTCCCCACTGAAGAAAAGACGGCGCGGGAGATGCGTCTGCTCGAAATGGAGCGCGCGGCGGTTTCCAGCGACGGCACCAGCGGCAAGCCACCGGTAAGCAGGGTGGAGAGGGTGCGTGAGAACAAGGCGACCTGGTACTTGATCCAGATGTTGCCGAACAGCGGCAGCTTGATACGGATGCGGTCAATGCGATCGGAGCCAGCCTCGGTCTTGCTCCAGCGGTAGAGCAGGAAGATGCAGAGTGCAATGACCGGGAGCGCGTAGAGCACGTACTTCTGTGAGAATTGGCCGACGGCGAGCAGCCACACGGTGATGGAGGGGAGCTTGCTGCCGATCTGGTCGTATAGCTGGGCGAAGCGCGGCACGACAAACGAAATGAGGAAGACAAAGAGCGCGAAGACCAGCGTGATGAGCACCGCCGGGTAGATGAGCGAGGCGGTGAGCTTCTTGCGGAAAGTAAGCGCAATGCGCTGGAAAGAGAGGAAGCGCGAGAGGACCTCTTCCAGATTGCCGCTTCGCTCGCCGGCCAGCAGCGTGGTGGTGTAAATGACCGGGAATCCGCCCTGCGCCTCAAAGGCGGAGGAGACGGACTCGCCGGTGCGGACGCGGGTGGCGACGTTCTGGAGCTGGGCTGCGAAGTTGGCGTTCTTCTGGCCCTTGGCCAGCATCTCGAGCGAGCTGAGGATCGGCAGCCCGGCGCGTATGAGCGTGAGGAACTGCTGGTTGAAGATGATGAAGGTCTCGAGCTTGGTCTTGCGACGGGCTCGGGTGAGGCCGCGGGGCTTGACCGAGTAGATATAGTATCCGGCCTGCGTGAAGCGCTGGCGCAGCTCCTCCGCGGAGGCGGCGGAGTGCACCTGCTCCTGCACACGGCCGCGCTCGTCGGCCAGTTTTATGACAAATTCAGCCATTCGAATAGACGCTGGTTTAGGGTACCAGTTCCAGTAAGAGATAGACGCAGAAAGGGCCCGAAGCGTTCGGGGGCTCCGGACCGGGTTTACCGCTTCGGCAGCTTGCTTCCGTCCAGCTTGGCTATACGGCCGTGGGGTCCGACGATGTAGGGCAAGCTGATGGCGTTCCAGTTGCCGTTGTCGAGCGGCGTCCAGGCGCGGCCGTCGTCGTAGCTGACGTCGGAGCCGTTAGTTCCGGCGGTGATCCAAACATGGGCGGCTGGGTCCCAGGCGACGGCGGAACGGAAGCCGTGGGGTGGTTTGGTCGCAGCTGTCCAATGCTCGCCGCCGTCGGAGGTCCAGGCCGCGGTGCCAGCGGTGGCGTTGGGCTTCTTATAGTCTCCGCCGACGGCTATGCCGTTAGCTCTGTCGCGGAAGGCGAGGGAAAAGATGCCGGACGAAGCGTTGCCACCTGCCATCGGTACTTTCACGCGATGGGTAATCCAAGTCTCGTTTTGTACGGGGCCGATGCAGGAACACATTGTGTGCAAAGGGGTAACATCGTACCTGTCGCCGATGAATACGTAAGGGTCGGCAGTGCCTCCGGTGCCGAACCATGCATGATGATGGAGGATCGAAAGGGAAGAATTGCTGGCCGCAAAAGCTCCAGCGGCGTTCGTGGCGCCCATCTCGTCATAAAAGTCCTGAGTTTGGCGCGACCAGTGCCCGCCGAAGTCTTGGCTTATAAACATTTGGAATTCCTTAGAAGTTCTGTCCGGTGCGCGCACTGGATCGCCAAGGACATATCCCTGGCCCTCGATTGAAAATGCCATGGCATCCCAGAAGCCGTCCTTGTCGGGGTTGGTGACGAGGAGCTTCCAATGGGCGCAGCCGTCGGTGGTCTTGTAGATTCGCGACTGGTTGCCGGGGCCGGAGGACATGACGATGGCGGTGTTTTCGTCCCAGGCCCAGATGCCGCGGAAGTCGAGCCCTGCGGCGTCGGGCGGGACGGCGCAGCGCTGCCAGAGGTAGCCTGCGTCCTCGGTGCGGAGGATGGTGCCGCCGGTGCCGCTGGCCCACGCGATTGATCCATCGCCGACGGCATGGATGCCTCGGAGCCCGGCGGTGGTCCCGCTGGACTCCATGACCCAGGGGCCGGAGCGGGTCTGCTGGGCGTGGAGCTGAAGGCAGGCTAGAGCGGCGATGAGCAGCAGGCACTTCATCGGAGCAATGGTACTTCAGGCCGATATGAATGGTCTCGCTTTTGAAGCGAGATATTCATTCTAAATGGGTTACCCGGGGAGAATGGCGCTAAAATATTGAAAAGACGTAACTTGCTTACATCATATTCAAAATAAAACGCTTAGCGTTGGC
>DASZAG010000168.1:0-16721 GCA_035945555.1 Acidobacteriaceae bacterium | reverse complement strand
TGCGGTCAATCGTATCGGAGCACCGGATGCACCGGAGCCTTTCGGAGCAATCGCGCCCTCGCATTGCGTTCCCCGGTGCAGGCGGATGATATCCCCGGGTGCAAACACAGCGGCATTGACCTGCGCGAGGCTATTCCAGGCTGTTTGGGGCGAGCTGCCATTTCCCTGCATGCGCGCGGAGCAGTCGACGTAATAGGTGTGGCCTGTGATTGAAGTGGAACTGGCGTGTGCCACTCCGGCAAAGCATGAGGCAATGATCGAGAGAGTAAAGCAGCATTTAATCAAGCGCATTCGCAATATCGAGTATCCTTGGCAGATCTTAAAAAGTAAAAGCTCTGCCGCGGTGATGTTCTCCTGCGGCAGAGCCTGTTAGGAGGAGGGCTGCAGCTTAGAAGATGAACTTGGCCGCGATTTGTACTTCGCGGTTGGCCTCGCTCCCGCTTTCGCGTTGAATCTGGCCGAAGGTGCCGTCACTAAAGTTCCCATCCGGATTCGCAAAATGGGGTGTGTTGGTTGCATTGAATGCCTCAAATCTCAACTGAAGTCTCATTGCCTCTTCTATCGGAAATTCCTTGAAGAGCGAAGCATCCAGGTTTACGTAACCGGGACCCACCACGAGATTGCGGCCTGCATCGCCGGGTGTATTAACCGTCGGTGGTAATCCGTTGACATTGAATGCCGAGGTATTGAAGTACTCCAGCATGGTGCGTTTGTTCCGCGGAAGATTGGGGTTGGCAGTCACATTGGGGCGGAGACCAGGCAGCAGAGCTGTCTGGTTGTTGCCGCGCACTACGTTCACCGGTGTTCCCGACCGCATGTTGAAAATCGAATTGAGCTGCCAGCCACCGAGAATCATGTTTGTTGCATGACCCCATGAACCGAAGTATCTTTGGCCCTGGCCGAAGGGTAGGCGCCACAAGCCACTGAAGACGAAGTTCTGACGCACGTCACTATCTGAGGTACCGTACTCAGGCCGGAGGTTGTAGGGGTTCTGAGGCGAGTCGTTGTTATAGCCAAGATCCCACGGTGAAGGCCCATTGTCCAAACTATGGCCATAAGTGTAACTGCCGAGGAAGCTGAGATTGCGAGACTGGCGCTTTGTTACTTTCACTTCAAGGGCGTTGTAATTGGCCATTCCAGCGTCGGTCAGATACTGAATCTTTCCCAAATCAGTCGTCAGGCGGTTATCACCCTTGTTGACGTTGGGGTTCGCTGGATTGGCATTAATGTCTCCGATTTGATAGGAGAGGGCATGCGCCACCGAACCTACATAAGAAACGTTGACCGCAATGGAGCTACCAACCTGGCGCTCCAAGGTGAGGTTGAAAGAATCTGTGTTGCCGGTCTTCAGCTTCGGGTTTACTGCATAGGTTGTCTCCAGGTTGCCGTTCGGGAGACTCGCCGGATCAATCACGCCGCTTTGCGGAATATTGATCGAGGTGTTACGCGGTACGCCCGTGTCATCGACATACTCAAATCCGAGGAAGGTATAGGGCCAATTCGTATACGCCGCCTGGTCTGCGAACGGGGCGTTCTTGGTCAAATAGTCTTCGCGTCCGTCATTCTCAGGCGAGTAAAAGAGACCGAAGCCTCCACGAACCACTGTCTTGTTATCGATCTGGTAGGCGAATCCGAAGCGCGGTCCAAAGTCGTCTTTGCGCGAGTTTATCAACCCGGCTGAATTTCTGCCGCGTCCTGCAACCAATATTGTGTTGCTGGCAATGTCATAATTCGACATGTAGTTGCTGGCTTCGGTATATGGTGTTTGATACTCATACCGCAGGCCATAGTTCAAAGTGAGACTAGATGTGACCTTGTAGGTATCCTGCAGGAATAGGTCAAGGTCGCCGGCCTGGGTGTGCGGATTCGTCAATTGGAGGCCAATGTAGACGTCCTCCGGAAGCCCCATTGCGAGGTCGGCGAGATCCGACCCTCCGTAATAGTTCCATCCTCCAGGAACCTCCGGCCCATAAGCGAAGAAGTCAGAGCCATAGAGGTCCGAGGTTTCCGCATAGGCGAAGCTGCCGTAATAGTCGTATCCGGTTGGGAAGAGCGAGAAATTCGGATGCGAGTTCAGCCGCCGGTAGTCCCCACCAAACTTGATCTCATGCCGCTGGATGCCTGTCCAGGTGAAGTTATCCGTGTATTGATAATTCGCATCGAGTACGTGGTATGGCTTGTAGGAAGATCCACCCGCAAAATAGCCATCTGCGAGGAACACGTAGGGGAAACTGTCAGTGGCCGAATATCCGGGTACAGCGATGTTGCCGTAGCCGTACTTGGTGGAGTAGTCGGTACCATTCAGTTCACTGTACTGATCCTGGTAATAGCGGAGATAGCCGAAACGGAATTCGTTCAGTCCGTGTGCCCCGAATGTGTGGTCCTCCGTTGCTGAAATAGACCAGTTGCCGCCGTCCTCTTTGTTATCGAAGTCTACTGCTCCAGCCCCAGGAACGACGGTAGCCCCGTGGTAGGGATCGGTTACGAGCTGATTGCTGTTGCCCCAGTGGAAGACGAGATACATCTTGTCGTTTGCGCCCAGGTTCTGGTCAAATCTGCTGTCCACCTGATTGTTGTTGTCGTTTGTGGGCGAGAAAACCGCGAAGTTATCGAACCAGCCGTTATCGATGCCGGGACGATTCGGCTTCGGAAAGAAATTCAGCAGAGTATTCACGCCAGCCGGGCTGGCAGTGCTGCCTGTCGGAGCGCTCGGGTTATAAGCCGGAATCACATTGCCGGGGAACTGGGTGCTTGTGCAATATCCATAGCACGCATACGTCGAGGCCGGAATGAAGATTGGGTCGATGGTTCCTGCAGGTGGGCCGGAACCGTTGCATTGTTGCCCAGCGCAAGGATCAACAAGATTCGCAAAGCTCACCGAGCCATCCGGCTCAAATCCGATAAGCCCAAATGGAATCGTCGAATCCAGATAGGTATACGCATCCTTTTGCCGGCTTCCTTCGTAGGAGCCGAAGAAGAAAGAATGATCTTTCTTGACCGGGCCTCCCAGTGTTCCGCCGAAGTTGTGCTGCTTGAGGATGGATGCGGGCTCCGAGCCGCCGCCAAAAGCATAAGGCCGGGCGGTGGTGAAGTTCGGGCGGAAGAATTCGTACGCGTCGCCGTGGTAACGGTTCGTGCCGGATTTGGTCTGAATCGCGATGACGCCACCGGAGGCATTACCAAACTCGGCGTTGTAGGCAGAGGTGACCACTTTGAATTCCTGCACAGAATCGACACTCGGCGTGACGGTTACGTCCTGTGTGCGGTTCGTCGTCGATTCAATACCGTCGACGAGCACTGAGTTTCCGTATTCGCGCTGCCCGCTTACCGACAGGTTCAGCGAATTAATTCCACCGGACGCGTTTACCACGCCAGGCACCAGAGCGGTCAGATCGTAAAAATTGCGGCCAAAGAGCGGTAGGTCCAAAATGTCCTGCGTCTCTATAACGGCGCCTGTTTCCGCGCTTTGCGTCTGGAGCAGCGTCGGCGCGGACGTCACCGTCACGGTCGTGCTCGACGCACCGACTTTCAGGCTGAAATTAAGCAGCAGTTTCTGGTCAATTTCCAGATTGGCATTCAATGCCACACCCGTCACAAAACCTGGAGCCGAGGCCGTGACCTTGTACAGCCCCGGAGTCGCGTTCAGAATCGTGTAGCTCCCAATGCCGTTTGTGCGGCTGGTGAAGGTGGTTCCCTTGTTTACGTCAGTTGCCGTCACCGTGACGTTGGGAATTACGGCGCCAGTGCTGTCCGTAACCTGCCCCAGAATCGAGCCGGTGGTTGCCTGCCCCCGTGCTACGGAGGCAGATAGAGCGAAAACGCAGAGCGTCGCGCACAGCCCAAAGGACTTCAAAAAGGTAGTTTTCATTGTCTAGCTTCTCCCCGGCGTCTATGCGTTTTCGGCAGACTCGGTAAATTTGAGAAAACGCATTCTCAACCGATGTAAAAATACGTTTGCGTGACTGGGGTTGTCAAGGATATTCTATTTGGCCGCGCTTATGAAAACTCACGTAGAACATGCGAAAATCCTTTACTACCCGTGCATTATCGAAAATTTCCTTGGCTCGGGAAAAAGCTTTCTTGAGCCGCCGGATTTGTCCGAAATTGAGCCTATTGGAGCGGGGTCAGCATGTAGTTATGCAATGGGATCCTCAGTTTCGAGGCGGCATCCTGATCGAATACCCCCTCTGCTTCCCGCAAAATCCGGCTGCCAGCGCCCTTATCGCTCAGCGAAGTGCTCGCCGTCAGCAGAAGGTCTGCATCTTCCATCTGCGACCGCTGTGAAAGCTGGAAATCATAATCACGCGCTTGTTGCCACATGGGGGTCTTCCGCAGGGCGAGATTCACTCCCTCGGCGAGCTGCTTCGCGGAGAAGGTGCCCACATCTTTTCCGTCGATGGTCAGCTTGTACTCGCCTTGCTCCAGACCCCCCACGGTGAGCATCTCCTGGTCGATTGATGCGAGATCGCTGATGGAAAGTACGAAGTTCATTAATGGATCGTCGAAATCAAATGGTGCGGGAAGCGCCGCGTCCTGTTGGCTCCAGGAGATGACGCCTTTGCTTGACGAGAACCCGGTCACCTGTGTGCGGCGGCTTTGTGTCACCGTACGAGTTGGCGCTGAAATCGTCACGGCACTCACCACCGGGTTCAAATGCCAGGCTCTCATGACAGCTTCGGCCATAATCCATTGCAGCGGTTCCGCAGGATGGATTCTGCCGATTACCAGCAGCGATGCGAGTGACGGATTGATTGCAGTGGCGCGCTCCAGCAGCGTCTTTACCGGTGTAAAGTCATCGACTACCGGAAGTCCCTCTCGCCGGCCCAGCGCTGGAGTGGCGGCCGCATTCTGCGCAGTGGTGACCATATACCCTGCGAATTCGGTGCCATGGGTAATCTCGTCGTATGGCGTGTTCTCGATTAGCGTAATGCGCGCTCCGGGTGCGGCGGCGCGCATCAGGGCGATCAACTTCTCATAGCCTGATTGATAATCCGCAAAGATCTTCGGATCAGGCGGAACATAGTCGCCATCATTCATTCCCAGCATCATGGTGATTACCGTCGGATTCCATGGTTTGACGTCTCGCGACACGCGAGTGGCCGCATCTCCAGCGTAGCCGCCGCTCACTTTGTCGCCGGGAACACCCGCGTTGTGATACTCCACCCTCAGGTCGGGATAGCGCGTTTCGACGAAGTCCTGAATGTCGCGTGTGTAATAGCGCTGCGCTGTGATGCTGTCGCCATAAAATGTTACGCGATCGCCATTGTGGAGATAGAAGTCCTGGGCGTGAAGCGCGCTTGCAGAGCAGCAAACGCAGGCTGCGATTCCAATTAGAGCGGCGCGAATAGAAATGCGCGTGGTGAAATTCGGCATGAATGGCCCTCGGGTTTAGGGAAAACATTTTCCCATTTCATGCCGAGTCTAAAGGAACGTACTTGCTGGTTGCAATGATTGTTCTCGTCCTGCTGATCGGGTGATGCCCTATTGCTGGACCGGCGCGACAGGCGTCTTCGGCACGCGCAAATGCCGCACAGGACCTGCTGGTGCATGCGGAGGGGGCGGCAACGTCGCCTGCGCCATGCCCTTCTTCAACTCCAGATTCCCGTGCGTCGTAGTCAGGTTGAGCGTCACGCCGCCCCGGCCCACGGTTCCGCTGGCTTGCTTCCGGTCTCCGCTCGTAGCCGTCTGCAACTGGAAGTCGGTGTCGAGATCCTCATCTTCAGTCGTGCTCGCCGTTACCGCGAAATTTGCATTTTCCGGCACCGTCACAGAAACGTCGCCAGTTTGATTCGCGACCTCCACATTGCCCAGCGGAGCCGCAGTCGTCACGTTTACGTCGCCGTCGCTATTTTCGATGTGGATGTCGCCCGAAGCCTGAGTCAGTTCGATGTTCTTCGAGCGCGTCACAATTCGCACCGGACCGCTGGTTTGGTTGGCTTCAAGGTCGTCCGAGTCCAGCGTCAGATCACCGTCCAGCTTCGGTACATCAATCGATGACCTGCTGGAATGAAAATGGAACCCGCCACCCATCTGCTCGAGGTGGGTGGCGCCGAAAAACTCGCCGTCCAGGACTGCCTGCCCCGTCACTTCAGAGAGCGTAGCGTCTCCAACATGGCCGTTCACCAATACTTGCCCGGTGATTGCATGGGCGGAAAAATCGCCATCGCTCATCTGCGCGTGCACGTCGCCGGAAATCCCGTCAAATTTCACATCACCATTTGCATTTGTGACGTAGGCGTTTCCCTTCAGTCCTTCCATCGATACGTCGCCATGCCCTGCATTCACCGTAACGGCGCTCGTTTCCGGAACGGCCAGCGTGAGGTCTACGCTCGACCCGCGGTGTTGCGGCACTGTAATCGTTACCCCTGAGCCTGCAGCCGTCATCTGCGGGTGAATCGCCTTGAACGTGTTCTGCGCATCTCTATCTGACGACGTGTGCACCACTTCATGTGCCTGCAGATGGATCTGCCCATCATTCGAGGGCGTAATCGTCACATCGCCGCGTGGAACCTGTATGTTGACCGCACCGTTTGCCGCTGCGGCCTGGTTCATCTGGACGTCGTTGTCGTGCTCCTGACCGAACATGAACCAGAAGTCATTGCCGTTCGCACCCAGATGTCTGCCCCAGTGTTGCGCGCCATGCGCGCCCCAGCCCAGGAAGAGCAACAGAACAATGAGGAAGACGATTCCTCCACCGGTGCGCCGTCTCACATAAGGATTGCCTCGGTCCCAGAAATATTCTCCCAGCAGGACTACGCCCAGGCCGATCAGCAGGAGAGGCCACCACTGCACATACCAGCTCCAGATCGCGTAACCATTCAGCTGACCTATTTCCACCAGCAGCGCGATGATGCCAATGGCCAGAATCAACAGTGGCCCAACGATTGAAGGCCGTCCGCCGCGCCAATAATTGCGCCAATAGTGCCGTTGCGCCTTCATCTGGTCGCGTTGTGCGCGAGCGTACGCCCTGGCCTGACGGCGCGGGTCCAGAGGAGGATTCGGCGGCGGGTACTGCCCGGTGTTTTGTGGAGGGTGCGGCGGAGGTGCTGCCATGTCTACTTTCTCCCCTCGTCCCACGGCTGCACGCTCAGAGCCGTTGAAGTTGAACTAGGTGGCTGAGCGGTCGGGCCGCCAGCCCAGTTGCCGGAATTTCCAGTCGGCGGTGCGGGATACTGATTGAGTTCCTGCGCTTGCGACCAGGCTGCCCTCTCTCCGAGCTGCAGCATCCCCCAGGCAATCAGGTAGAGTGGCCAGCTCTCGCCGTACGAAAGGACGTGCCATTGGTTCAGCAGGGCCGTGATGCCGAAGACAACGATCATCACGGGCCCTTTAATGCGGCGAAGGAAAATATAGCTGTTCACTGGCCGCCTCCCGACTGCGGCGGCGGAGGAGGAGGAAGCTCACGCGTGCGCTTGAGGAACAGCGCCACACCAAAGCAGATCAACAGCACCGGCCACAGCCGGCCAAACCAGTCAAAGTGGAATACGTCCAGCGTATTGAGCAGGAACAGAACGCCCAGTCCAATCAACACCAGCGCGCCTATCGGTTCCTTGCGGCCCCAGCCGTAGTAGTGTGCCGGCGGCGGAGGAACCGGCGGTGCGCCGTACGGATCCGTAAAGCCGGCCGCTGGAGGAGGTGGTGGCGTTTGCCCTCCTGTGAAGCCTTGTGCCGCGCCATAGTTCGCCGCGGCCGGTCCTGCCGGTCCCGCCCCGGAGGTTGGTCCCATCGGAATTCCCATCCTGTTTCCGAGATCGTTCAGGCCGAAGGGATCCGGTAGCGACCGGCCGTCACGGCGCGCTTTTGCCGTTTCGAAGGCGTCGAACACTTGGTAAGCAACCCAGGCGGCGACCAGGATTCCGAAGATCCCCACGTGCTCGGTCATCCCGATCAGAATGATGAAAATCACAACGTGCACCAGTCCCTTGATGAACTGGCCGTTGTACATGGCGCCCACACCGGGAATAAAGCCCAGCATAAAAGCAGTGCCTGGATGTGGTCCCGCGGGCGCAATCACGCCGGGGTAGATAGGTGGCGCTCCGGTTGTTGGGGTGCCGCTCATGCCCAGCCGCTCTGCGAGGCACGGCTCGCAATAGATGACGCCGCCCACGGATCGCATGCACGATGCGCACATGGCCTTGCCACAATTCTGGCAATACGCCGAAACCGGTACTTCAGGATGATTAGCGCAATTCATGCCAGGCTCCTTTCTGCCTGAACTCGCTCACAAAGTACTGCAATGCTTCCTACCTCGTCTCCATTTTTCTCTCGTCCTTCTTGCTCCGAATCTTCCGCTTGCCCGTTGAACACGCCCGCCATTGCTCCAGTTGCGCTGGCAAGTTGCGGCGCGCCCCAAAACGTGCCCGTCTGCGGCAACACGGTTGAGGGCTCAAGCTTGCCGCCGTTCTTGTGCCCGTTGCCAGGTGGGTTCGCCGGAACCGTCTGCTGCTGCTGTTGCGGCGTGCTCTGCTGCATTTCTTCATTCCGCCGCAGATCGCGCATCTTCGACTCCACTTCATACACCAGCCGCAGATTGTCGTAGTACTGCACGACCGATTTCTTCGCTCCGTAGAACTGCTGCGTAAGGTTCATTTCCATGCTCGCCGGAGTCAGATCTGCGAGCCTCAGGTTTGTCACCCGGACTCCCGCCAGATTCAGCGCCACATTCAGCGTCAGTGCCAATGAAAAGAAAGCCATGGCCGCCGTCATCATCATCCGCGAGTCCCACATCGAGCGCCGCAGCGGCACTCCCAGCAGATGCACCGGAAGATGCGACGCGACTCCCCCTCCGACCGCTAACTGCCCTACGGCCACCGAGCCGCTCGTCTTGCCGAGAATCCGATCCATCATCCCGGCGGGAACCGCCGGCTCATCTTCCAAAAAATGCAGCCACTCACGCCCCTGTTGCGATTGCTTCAGCAACTGCGAGCACACGCGGCATTCCGCGCTGTGCGCCTCGAATGGCGGCCGCGCCTCAGATGGAAGCAGTCCGTCCACGGCTTCTGCCAGCAGAACCTCCCAAGCTTCACACGAGAGCGATCCGCCGCCAGCCAACGCCGGCTCATGCTCAAATGGACTTCGCTCTGTCATATCAAGCCACCTGCCCTTTGTTTTTATCCAGCAGTCGCGCCAATTCCGCCCTCCCGCGGCTTATCCGCGACTTCACCGTTCCCTCTGGAATGCGCAGCGCCTGCGCAATCTCCTTGTAATCCATGTCCTGTAAATCCCGCAGAATCACTGCCTCGCGCAATTCCGGTGAGATGCGCGTCAGCGCCTCCTGCACCATCTTTGCAATCTCTTTTTGTGCGGCACGGTCGTGCTGAGTTGGCCCTTCGGCGGCCAAGCGGGTCGCAATGGTCAGGTCATCCGTTTCGTCCCAACCAGCGTCCATTGAGTCGGTCACGCGCTGCTGCTTGGTTCGACGGAAATGGTCCACCAGCAGGTTTCGTGTCAGGGTCGTGATCCAGGTCTGGAAACTTCCCCGCGTCAGATCGAAGGCCGCCAGATTCCCATAAACCTTCAGGAAGACGTCCTGGGTCAGGTCCTCAGCGTCATTCGTCGACCCTGTAAAGCGGTAGCAAATCGCATACACGCGGCGATGGTGGGCCTTTACGAGCTCGGTCCACGCGCCGGAGTCGCCATCGAGGCAGCGCTGCACCACTACCTGCCAGTCGCCCTCCAATGCGCGCTCCGCTATTCGCATCCGCCCCGTTCCTGTAATCGCTGTCCCAGCCGGCGCCTTTTGGCCCTTTTCCGTTCCCGGATTCGCGCCGCTTTCATGACGTGATTTCGCCAGCCGCGAAGCCGCATCGGCTTCCGGGCGTGGACGCGATCGCACGATCCGGAACCCGTCCATCTCCCACGTCATTGTGGCCGCATAGCTCATGGAAAGCTATACGCAGCCGGTCAAATAAAGGTTCCGATCCCGCAGAATACAGGAAAACACATCCGGTTGACTCGGGGCGCGCCTGGATCCGGCTGAACCGCCGTCTGCCTGGAGCCGAACCCTATGCCTGCCCTCACGCATCCCTGCAATACAATAGTTAGTTTGGACTCACCTTCAGAACGGAGTATCCCTTGGCAGACACCATTTTTGACGTAGCCATTATCGGCGGAGGACCCGCCGGATATACCGCCGCCATCCGCGCCGGGCAGTACGGCCTCAAAACGGCCCTCATTGAGAAAGACCCCAAGCTTGGCGGCACCTGCCTCCACGTGGGCTGTATCCCGACGAAGTCGCTGCTCTTCAACGCGGAGGTCTACGACCACCTGAAGCATGCCGAGGAGTACGGCATCGAGGGGCTTGGTGCGGGCAAGCTCAACTGGAAGAAAATTCTGGAGCGCAAGACCGGCATCGTGAACAAGCACACCAAGGGGCTCGACTTCCTGATGCGGAAGAACAAGGTCACGGTAATTCCCGGCTTTGGAAAGCTTACCGGCCCAGCCAAATCCGGAGTCCACTCGGTCGAGGTCACGGGCAACGGGAAATCCGAAACCGTGAAGGCCAAGAACGTCGTGCTGGCCACAGGTTCGTCGGCCCGCATGCTGCCTGGTGTTCAGGCGGGAGGGCCCGTCCTGACCAACATCGAGATCCTCTCGATTGACTCGATCCCCAAGTCGCTGATCGTGGTCGGCTCCGGCGCGGTTGGCGTGGAGTTCGCGTCCATCTTCCGCAGCTTCGGATCAGAGATCACTGTTCTCGAGTACCTGCCGCGCGTGGTGCCTAACGAAGACGAGGAAGTCAGCAAAGAGCTGGCCCGCGCCTTCAAGAAGCGCGGCATCGACATACACACCGGGGCCAAGGTGGAGAAGGTCGAGACGACCAAGTCCGGCGTGAAGGTGAGCTTCACTTCGTCCGACGGCAAGCCCGTTGTGACGGAGGCCGAGAAGGTGCTCATCGCCGTGGGCCGCGCGCCTCGGACAGAGGGCATCGGCCTGGAAAAGACCAAAATTCAGCCCGACCGCGGGTTCATCAAAGTCGACGAGTTCATGCAGACGGACGAGCCCGGCGTCTATGCCATCGGCGACATCGTGGCCGGCCTGCCGCAGCTCGCCCATGTGGGAGCCATGGCCGGACTGGTTATCGCCGCCAGGATCGCGGGCAAGTACGCGCGACCGGTGCGCCGGAACCGCATCCCGGGCTGCACCTACACGGAGCCGCAGATCGGCAGCGTGGGCCTTACCGAGGTGCAGGCCAAGGAGAAGGGGCTGCGGGTGAAGGTCGGCAAGTTCCCCTTCGCGGGAAACTCCAAGGCCTCGATCGTCGATTCGCACGAAGGCTTCATCAAGGTCGTGGCCGACGCCCAGTACGGCGAAATCCTCGGCGTCCATATTATCGGGCCGCAGGCGACGGAACTGATCGCCGAAGCCGTGACGGCGATGGAGCTTGAGGCGACCGTAGAGGAGATGATGTTCACCATCCACGCTCACCCAACGCTGTCAGAGGCCATGCTGGATGCCTTCGGAAGCGTAGAGGGTTTGGCGATCAACATCTGATGGGGCGATGATTCTGAACCTCGTCCATCTCGGCCGGATTGACTATGCCGCTGCGCTGGATCTGCAGAAGCAGCTTGTAGATGCGCGGCACGAGGAACGCATCGGTAACACGCTGCTGCTGCTGGAGCATCCGCCGGTCCTGACGCTGGGGCGCAATTCCAACCGGACCAACATCGTGGCTTCGGACGAATTCCTGGCCTACCGCGGCGTCGAGGTGCACGAGATCAACCGCGGCGGCGACGTGACCTATCATGGCCCCGGCCAGCTTGTGGGCTATCCGATCTTCGATCTCCGCAGCTTCACGCCGCGCCTGGGCGCGGTCGAGTATGTCCGGCAACTCGAAGAGGCCCTGATCCGAGCCTGCGGCGACTTCGGAATCCGGGCCCAGCGGATCGCGGGTCGCACAGGTGTGTGGACGCTGCCGGGCGGCTCGGTTGCCGAGAAGAAGATCGCAGCCATCGGCGTCCATATTTCCCGGGGCATCACGTCCCACGGATTCGCGCTGAATGTGACCACGGACCTGCGCGACTTCGACCTGATCGTTCCCTGCGGGATCACAGACCGCACGGTGACGAGCCTCGAGTTGGAGGCTCGGCCCACCGGGACTCTTTACCCCGAGTCGACGATGGAGAACGCCATCCACGCCGTCGCCCGCCACTTCGGGCGGGTGTTCGGGCATCAGGTGCTGTGGGTGGAATCGTTGACGGATCTTGGCCTGATGGCGGGGTCTCAAAAGTGATCGGGTTATTGATTCTAAAGTGGTTAAGGCAACCGCGCTAAGATCGTCAAACAGATAATTAATTTATCAGTAAGTTTCAAAAGTTCGGCTGAGGCTCAAATGCATCATGTATGTTACTGAATTTAGTGCATTTATAGGCGGAATTGGCTTGACGAAGTTTACTGTGTGATCTGGAATTCCGGGACTTGGAATTCAACCCCTACGCTGCGGTTCGTCTGCTCGGTTCTTGCGAGGTCGATTTGACTGAGGGGGATCTCCTGCTGGTGCTGGCCGAGGACGTAGAGGGTGGTTCCGGTTAGGGCGTAGTCGTGGATCTGCTCGGGAGCGTGGCCGTTGTTGAAGATGATGGTGGTCATCTGGTTGGCCGCTGTCTCGCTGGACGGCATCCGGTTCTGGGAGGGCGGCGGCTGGTACTGAGGCTGCTGGTAATCGGGCGGCGGTGGAGGCGGCTCTGATCCGGAGCCGTTGTAGTCGTCGTCGCCGTAGACCTGGGGCTCACTCTGATCGTCGAGCTGCGTGTTGCCGCAATCGAGGTCGTCGTCGCCGCCGTAGTAACCGATGCTGGCGTCGGGATAGCAGCCCAGCGAACCCAGCCCAATCCAGTCAGGGATGAAGTAGACAGGCGGCGTGAACCCGAAAAAGGCCCGTTCGCGGAAGCGGTCGCGGCGCCCTTCCCGGAAACCGCGTTGACCGAATCCCTGGCCGTAACGTTGGTTTCGATAGGCACTATAGGGAGACCGATAGCCCGGACGCGCGTAGCCAAGCGGCCGGGAGTAACGGGGCATGCGGGCAAAACTGCTATTGGGGCGCGATCCGTTGAAGGAGCGCGGAGCGCTGGAGCGAGGTCCGGAGAATCCCCCGCGGAAGCCGCCTGCGGAACCGGCGTGGGATGTGAAGCCACCGCCGTGAAAACCGCCTCCGCCTCCACCGTGGAATCCGCCGCCACCCCCGCGCTGGGCGCAGGCCGGTAGCGCGAGGCCAACAAGAAGCGCAACTGCGGCGAACCGCAACATGGAGGAATTCTACTCCTGCAGCAATAGACGGAGCCGCAGCTTGTTTTGGTCGCACTGAAGAGGGGTTATCGATTCGGGCAAAGGGAACTCCAGCCCGGCACGTCGCCCTCCGCCATATTTTGGCAACCGATCCAGTCGCGCTATATCTAATAGTAGGTACCTGATAAGGACTTTTTGCCCCGGCATGACAAAGTGGAAACCGATGGCTCTGGTTGTGGCGCTGGCTTTTGCATGCGCGCCTGCCTTTGCGCAATCGAACCCTGACAACTCCGCCCTGAATCCTTACGCGGGCAGCGTGGAAGCTGTGCCGCTCGTGCCGGGGGTGCGCCCGCTCTCGATGAACGAGGCGATCGATCTTGGAATCAAACACAACCTGGCGCTGACGCTCGCGAAGGAAAACCAGAAGGCGGCGCAGGCGGAGAAACTACAGCTGGCGAATTATCTGCTGCCGAATGTTTCGCTGCATGGCGAGATGGGCGTGCACCAGTATGATCTGGCGGCGCAGGGATTTCGTCCTTCGCTGCTGGAGGCTTTCGGATTTCCGCCGAGCCGGGCGGCGCATATCTCGCTACTCACCACGGCGAACACCCGCATTGGGCAGCTGAATTTTTCGCAGGCGCTGTTTACCTGGTCGGGGTGGGACGCATGGCGCGCGGCGCAGTCGAATGAGCGCGCGGCCTACTATGCGGAGCAGTCGTCGCTGGGGCAGGTGGTGCTGAACGTGGGCATCGCGTACTTGAAGTGCATTGCGGCGTCGTCGCAGGTGGACTTTGCCAAGTCACTGCTGGATACAGACCAGACCCTGCTGTATCAGGCGCACCAGAAGCATATCGCCGGAGTGGTCGCGAATCTTGAGGAGTTGCGGGCGCGGGTGCAGTTCCAGGAGCAGCAGCAGGCCGTGATCACGGCGCAGGATCAGCTGGCGAAGAACGAGATCGCGATGAACCGGCAGATTGGGCTGGCGCCGAACCAGCAGATCCAGCTAACAGACGCAGCGCCGTATGCGGATCTCGCTCCGATCACGATTGAAGAGGCGCGGGCCGAGGCGTATCAGAATCGGCAGGTGTATCAGGAGATGAAGCAGCAGATCATCACTGCGGAGCGCGAGCAGCGCGCGATCAAGCACCAGCGGTATCCGAGCCTGACGTTTAGCGGCAACTACGGAGTGACGGGCGTGGCGGGGCAGGTTTATCACGGGACATTCACGGCAATGGGTACGCTGAATATTCCGATTTTCCACGAGGCGAAGTTCCGCGGGGACGATGATGTGGCGGAGGCGCAGGTGGAGCAGTTGCGCTCGCAAATGAACGACCTGACGACGAAGATTGACCAGCAACTCCGAGACAGCCTGCTGGATTTGCAGTCGGCGCAGCAGCTCGTGACGGTGTCGAAGAGCAATGTCGATCTGGCGACGACGGCGCTGGACCAGGCGACTGAGCGCTTCAAGGCCGGAGTGGATACGAATCTTCCGGTTGCGGAGGCGCAGTCGACGCTAGCGCAGGCGCAGACGCTGTATGTGAACAGCGTGTACCAGTACAACGAAGCGAAGCTGCAACTGGCGCGGAACCTGGGCGTGATCGATACGCAGTTCAAGAACTATATTCCGGGCGGCGGCGCGGCGGCGCCTGTGAGCACGCCTTAGCCGAGCATGCTGGAGACAAGCGCCAGCGGCAATCCAACAACATTGAAATAGCAGCCGTGAATGCGGGGAATCCACCGCGCGGCGTAGCCCTGAATGGCGTAGGCTCCGGCTTTGTCCTTGGGCTCGCCCGTGGCGATGTAGTCGGCGATTTCCTGGTCGGACAAGACGAGCACGGTGACGTGCGTGACTTCGGCGGCGGTGTCGATGCGGCCGGCGCGGACGATGGCGACGCCGGTCATCACCTGATGCGTGGCTCCTGAGAGAAGCCGCAGCATGCGCGCGGCGTCGCTGGCGTCCGCGGGCTTGCCGAGGATTTCACCGTTCGGAGCGACGACGGTGGTGTCGGCTCCGAGGACGATGGCGTTGTCGGATTGGAGCTGAGCAAAGACGCACTCGGCTTTTTCGCGTGCGAGGCGCGTGACGTAGGCGACGGGATTTTCGCCGGGGCGAGGATCTTCGGGAATGGATGCGGGAGTGACGGTGAATTGGAATCCAGCCTGCGCCAGCAACTCTTTACGGCGCGGGGAAGCGGAAGCGAGCACGAGCATGATTACGAGTATTTCAGAATCCGCGACCGACGGGAGTGGTCGCAATCGCGAATATCAGAATGGCGCGAGCCGTCTGGCGAGTGCGTGTGCCTGGACGGCTAGTCCTCCACGCGAACGCCGGTGCGCGGACCATCGCTTGTGCAGACTCCCCATGCCATGCGCGGCGTGTTGTGGGCGATGCCGAAGCGGCCGTCAGGAGCGAGCAGGATGATGCCGCCGTGTCCGCCGAGCCGCTTGAGAAGATAAGCAATGGCTTCGGGTGCGACCTCAGCGGGCGCGCGTCCTTGCTGCACGCGGTCTGCGGCCCACTTGCCGAGGACGAGCTTCATGATGGGCTCACCCCATCCGGTGAGTGAGACAGCGGCGCTGGCGTTATCGGCGTAGCATCCGCAGCCGATGAGGGATGAGTCGCCGACGCGGCCGGGTGCTTTGTTCAGGGTGCCTCCGGTGGATGTGCCGGCAGCGATGCGGCCTTCGGAATCGAGGGCGATGGCGCCGACGGTGTCGTGCGAATCGAGTGGGCCGGATCCGGCGGCGGTTTCGGGAGACTTGTCGTCCCCGGCGAATGTGCGGTCAGGCAGCCCGGCGCGCTCCTTGGCCTGGGCGTCGGCGAGCCGACGACGTTCGCGGTCGAGCACCAGGTCGGAATTCTGAATGAGAGGCATGCCGTGAGCCTGCGCAAACTCCTCTGCGCCCGTGCCGACGAAGTACACGTGCGGGCTCTCTTCCAAAACGAGGCGGGCGGCCTGAATGGGATTGCGAAGGCGCTCAACGCAAGCGACGCCACCTGCGCGAAGGGTTGCGCCGTCCATCAGCAGGGCATCGAGTTGCACGCGTCCGTCGCGAGTGAGGAAGCTGCCGCGGCCGGCGTCGAAGGTTTCGTCGTCTTCCATTTGCGAGACGGCAGCTTCGACGGCATCGACGGCCGAGGCGCCTCGCTCGAGGAGCGAATAGCCGACCTGCAGCGCATCAAAGACGCCCTGCTCGTGGGCCTCGGCCATGTCGTCGGGAATGGCCCAGGCGCCGCCGTGAACGATGAGGATGGGTGAGTGTGGCATAGGCAGTCAGGACTCTAAAGACTAACTCATCGACTCTTTTCTGCGCATGAGCGCGTTCGGAGAAGTTATTTCCTTCGCTTCGTCTTTTTCAATTTCTTCGGGAAGGGATGCGGCTTGCGGGCCTGCTGCTGCATGCTCTTTTTCGCCTGCTTCTTCACCTTCTTGCCGGCTTTGGCAGATTTGGCGCGTATAGCGGGTCGAGTTGCTTCACCTTCTTCCTCGAGAATC
>DASZAG010000167.1:0-7981 GCA_035945555.1 Acidobacteriaceae bacterium | reverse complement strand
AGGCGCAGGTGATCGAGTATCCGAATGATGTTTCGCGCAGTGGCTGTGCTCTGCTTGCAGGCGCGTTATGACCGATTAGTGGACGCGATTTGCATGGAGGAGATGCGCCGTACCAAGCCCGATATTGAAGTGCAGGTCCTCAATGCGGCACACATGTTGCTGCAGCAATGGCCGCGCGAGACGGCTGAGATCGTCGCGAATTTCGTGCGGCGATTATGATGATTCGTAAACTTCAAGTTCTCCACTCATGCCCGACAACTTCGCCCAGACCGTAAAGCAGCAGGCCGATATCGTCAAAATCGTCGGCGAATTTGTGCGGCTCAAAAAGGCTGGGGCGCAGAACTTCAGCGGGCTCTGCCCCTTTCATTCTGAAAAGACGCCCTCCTTCTCGGTCCACGCCGGACGCCAGTTCTACCACTGCTTCGGCTGCGGCCAGTCGGGAGACGTCTTCTCCTTCATCCAGAAGATCGAAAACGTCAGCTTCCCCGAGGCCGTCAAAACCGTCGCCATCAAATGCGGCATCCCGCTGCCGAAGCGCGAATTCTCCTCCGCCGAAGAAGCGGCTGAGAGCCGCCAGCGCGGCAAGCTCATCGAGTTGCATGAGGCCGCTGCCGCCTGGTTCGAGCAGCAGTTGCGCTCGGCCGAAGGCGCGCTCGCCCGCGAATATCTCTCCGGCCGCGGAATGAACGACGATGGCATCGCCAAATTTCGCATCGGCTACGCGCCCGAATCCTTCCACGCGCTGCGCGACCGCCTGCAGTCCATCGCAGACACCCAGACCCTCCGAGCCTCCGGCCTCTTCAGCTTTAAAGAACAGGAAGATGGCTCACCCGGCCCGCTATACTCGCGCTTCCGCAAGCGCATTACTTTCCCCATCGCCAACGAATCAGGCCGCATCATCGCTTTCACGGCGCGCGCCCTCGACAGCGGTGAGAAGGCCGGCCCGAAATACATCAACTCGCCCGAGACCCCGCTGTACACAAAGGGCCAGGTCCTCTTCAATCTCGACAAAGCCCGTCAGGCCATACGCGAAGCCGACTTTGCGATCCTCGTCGAAGGCCAGATGGATTGCATCTCGGCTTATCTCGCCGGAATCACCAACGTCCTCGCCACCAGCGGAACCGCATTCACTGAAGCGCAGGTCCGCCTGCTCCGCCGCTACACCACGCGCGTCATCGTCAATTTCGACCCCGACACAGCCGGAGCTAACGCCGCCGAAAAATCCATCGCCCTGCTTACTGAAGAAGACTTCGAAGTCAAAGTAGTCACACTCGAAGGCGGGCTAGACCCCGACCGCTACATCCGCGAGCGAGGAGCCAAGGCCTACATGACCGCCCTGCGCGGCGCTCGCCGCCACCAGGATTATCTGCTCGACCGCGCTCGCCAGCTCTTTCCGCCGCGCACACCAGAGTCCAAAGTCAAAGCCCTCAATTATCTGCTGCCACACATTCGCCGCATGCCCAGCCGCATCGCTCGCGACGAGTTCGCTATGGACGCCGCCCAGAAGCTCGGCATCGACTCCGCGCTGGTACGCGCCGAACTCAAGGAAGCCGCCGCCAAACGCCGCGACTCGCTCGCCGGCAACGTGACCGCGCCCTTCACCCGCGCCGAGCAGATTCTTCTTCAGGCGTTCTCCGCACCGCAATCCAGCCCGCTCTACCAGTCCGCCGAAGCCGCCTGGCTCGACCACCCTGAAGACTTCGCCCGCCTCCGCGAAGACGTCCGCGAAATTCTCGACCGCCTCCGCTCGCGCCCATCCAATTCCGACCCCATGCAATCACTCGACTCCGACCACCGTCAGGCCCTCGCCGGAGTCCTCGTCTCCGTCCACGGTGCCGACCCCGAACCCGAGCATCTCCAGTCTGCCGTCCTCTCCCTCCGCCGGGCCTCGCTCGAGCAGGACCAGCGTGCCACCCGGGCCGCCCTTCAGGAAGCCGAACGCGCCGCCCGTCCGGACGAAATCCTCGCCCTCAGCCGCAAAGTGCATGAAATCGCTGTTCGGCTCAGGAAGCTGGATTGATATGAAACTACTGGCCTGGCTGACAGAATTCTTCCTCTCGGTCTTTGGCATTACACGTCCCAGGCCCGACCAGTTGAGAAAGGCAAACCTGATCGTCGGCGGCCTCATGTTGGCAGTGTTGGTCGTGGTTTGTGCGGTCATTCTCCTGATTCTGGTCTTCTGACCGCCGAAACTCAGGCGGTCCCCGATTCAAGTCTCCAGCATGAAACAAAAAGCGGTTTTCCACATCTAAAGGAGTAAGGATTTGCGGCTAAAGGAGACGCAGAAGCGCTTTGTCTGGCTGAGACGGGCCAGCATGGCTTTTAAACTCGCTTGGAATCGCTGTAATTCTTCTGAATTCAGCGCTCTGGCATGATATTCTAAAGGTCTTTGGTGGACGTGCGCCTACCGGATCCCTCTTTGGGACCGTGCCTTATTAGGCTCCGATCGCACTTTGTCCGACCCAGGCAGCAGACAGATCCGAAACCCGACGCACGCACACATTCGAATTGCGTCTACGTCTGAATTTATTACGCGGGAGATACGCGCTTGGCGATGGAAGACAAGTACGAAGAAGAGATTGACAAACTGATCGACACCGGCAAGGAGAAGGGCTACCTCACCTACGGCGAGGTCAACGACCTTTTGCCCGGAGACATTCACTCCGCTGACGATCTCGACGATCTCATCACCACAATTGGAACGCAGGGCATTGACCTGCTCGAAAGCCCAAAGGCCGAAGGCTTTGAGGGCGAAGGCGAAGAGGGCGAGGACGTTGAACTCGACCTAACCCCCGGCACACTCGAAAAGACCAACGACCCCGTGCGCATGTACCTGCGCGAAATGGGAACCGTGCCGCTGCTCACCCGCGAGGGCGAAGTCGAAATCGCCAAGCGGATTGAGCGCGGTCAACTGCGCGTCATGAAGGCCATCTCGCGCTCGCCCATTGTCATCCGCGAGATCATCGGATTGGGTGAAGACCTCAAGCGTGGCGTGCGCAACGTAAAAGAAGTGGTCATCTTCGACGAAGAAGAGATCACCGAAGAAGTCCTGCAGGCCCGTGTCCGTCAAACGGTCAACAAGATCGAGGGCATGGTCAAACACCAGAAGAAGGCCGCGCAGCTGGAAGAAAAGCTAGCCACCATCAATCAGAAATCCAAGCCGCGGGACCACCGCCGCACCCGCTGGGCCATCGCTCGCGAAAAGGTGCTGGTTTCGCGCGTCGTGCGCGAACTCAAGTACACCAACTTCGAGCGCAAGCGCCTGCTCGACAAGGTGAACAAGACCGTCGACGTAATGCGGACGCTCGAGCGCCAGATCCGCACCCTCGACCAGAAGTTCGAGCAGTCCAAGAGTGAGGAACTCAAAAAGGAATATCGCCGCCAGCAGAAAAACTGCCGAATAGACCTTGAAAAGGCAGAGCAGGAAGCCGGCGTCTCCATTGCCGAGCTCAAGCGCACCCAGCGCGAAATGATCCAGGGCGATATGGACGCCGAGCACGCCAAGCGCGAGCTCATTGAGGCTAATCTGCGCCTCGTCGTCTCCATCGCGAAAAAGTACACTAACCGCGGACTCCAGTTCCTCGATCTCATTCAAGAGGGCAATATCGGCCTCATGAAGGCGGTCGATAAATTCGAGTACCGCCGCGGATACAAATTCTCCACCTACGCAACATGGTGGATTCGCCAGGCGATCACCCGGGCCATTGCCGACCAGGCCCGCACCATCCGCATTCCGGTGCACATGATCGAAACCATCAACAAGCTCATCCGCACCTCGCGGCAGCTTGTTCAGGAGCTCGGTCGCGAACCTACCTCAGAGGAAATCGCCAGGCGCATGGATATTCCTGTAGCGAAGGTCCGCAAAGTTCTCAAGATCGCGCAGGAGCCCATCTCGCTCGAAACGCCGATTGGCGAAGAAGAAGATTCGCACCTCGGCGACTTCATCGAGGACCGCGGAGCGGTGTCACCTTCCGACGCCGTCATCAGCGTCAACCTCAAGGAGTACACCTCGCAGGTTCTCCGCACGCTCACGCCTCGCGAGGAGCGCGTCATCAAGATGCGCTTCGGTCTCGAGGACGGCTCCGAGCACACGCTCGAAGAAGTCGGACAGAGCTTCCAGGTGACCCGGGAACGCATCCGCCAGATCGAGGCTAAGGCGCTCCGCAAGCTGCGCCACCCCTCACGGTCACGCAAACTCAAAGCGTTTGTGGATACCGTGCTGGAGTAATTCGGAAGCAACTGAATTAGCCATGAAGAGGCCGCCCGCGAGGCGGCCTCTTCTTTTGTTTTAATGGCTCTTTATTGCCCCAACCGTAGTATTCTGGAGCCCCTCAGCAAACACATCAATTCCTGGGAGTTCCCGTGACCATCATTACGCGTGAAAATGACGTTCAGGTTGTCGAGCAAATAAAACGCTCAGCAGTGTATATCTTTGGCGGCCTTGTCATCGTCATTCTGCTGTTCGGCAGCTACGTCACTATACCTTCGGGTTATCGCGGAATATTGACGACATTTGGAGCGGCCAGCCAGAACGTGCTTGCGCCCGGACTGCATTTCAAGCTGCCCTTCGTTCAGGAAATAGTAAGGATGAACGTGCAGGTTCAGAAGAATCAACTTACTGAGCACGCGGCCAGCCTCGATCTGCAGGATGTGGAGACCACCGTCGCCACAAACTGGAACATCAATAATGACGACGCCTCGTGGATCTATCAGCAAATTGGAATGGAAGATGTCCTCAACGACCGAATCATTCAGCCCGTCGTATCCAATGCCATCAAGGCGGTGGTTGCGCACTACAACGCTGAAGACCTCGTGGAAAAACGAGATCAGGTCCGCGGGCAAATCGAGGACTTAATCAGAAAGAACCTGAAGCCGTATCACGTGAACGTGGATGTGGACGGCGTGAGCATCACAAATTTTGCGTTCTCGCCGGATTACGAGAATGCAATCGAGCAGAAGCAGGTCGCTCAACAGCGTGCTCAACAGGCTGAGTACGAACTGCAGCAGGCGAAAGTCGAGGCGGAACGGCAAATTGCCCAGGCACAAGGTCAGGCCGAGGCCCAAAAATTGCTGCAGCAAACGCTGACCCCTCAGCTGATTCAGCAACAAGCCATCCAGAAGTGGGACGGACATCTGCCAGGCGTAGTCGGCGGAAGCGGAGTTATGCCCATGATCGGCAACGTATCCGGCGGCCGCTGAAGATATCGGCCGCGCCGTTCACTTCGCGAAAAGCATGAAGAGCGGAATCACACTATCTCGATTCCCGCTGAAATCTCCCCGCCAAACTCCGCCACTTCCGCATTCCGCCGCCGCAAAAGCCCCGCATTCACCACTCCGCCGCAGCGATCCCACAGATCGAATTGGGCCAGCGCTTCAGGGAAACGTCCCTCATTGATCTCCTTCAAAAGTGTCGAATTCCTGAGGTTCGTGATCCCCACATTAAAGGCGAAATCCACCAGCGCATCGAACTGGGCCTGCGTCAGCTTCACCTCGACTGCTTTGTTCACAAAGCTCGCAGCGGCCCGAATATCCTCAGCCAGATACTGCTCGGCTTCCTGCTGCGTGATCGTCTGACCCGGATGCACCCCCGCCGTGTGTCCATAGCCAATCGTCCAGAGGCCGCGCTGGTCTTGATATGCAGTTAGCACATCGCCTTCAAATAACTCGGTCAGCCGCAGCCCGTCTTTGCTGTACGTTAGGTTGTTCACACCCATTCAGGAATTTTCGCCTGAGTCCCGCCCAATTCAACCCGCAAATCAGCATCACACCCTTGAAAGCGGCGTTACTTTGGTATGGCTTGGAGTCGGTTCGGGTTCCCAGCATCCAACTTGAACAGCGCCGCACCATATCGATGAAAGCTATTGCATTCGCTCTCCTCTTCGCCATCTGTGCTTCTGCCCCCGCTCAGGACGCTCGATCGCTTGTGCGTGATGCCGTCAATGCTGAGATCGCCGCCGACCGGGCCGACCAGTCCCGCTGGGTCTTCCACGAGGTCGACCTCAAGCCCGGCAACAATGTAGCCCAGTGGGTCGCCCAGACAAAATACGCTGATGTAAAGCGCGTCGTCAGCATAAACCGCCACTCGATTCCGAAGAAGCAGCAGCGCGCAGCGGTACAATCCTTTATCCACAACACCAATGCGCAGGCCCTGCAGCGTCAATCCGCCCAAAAGGATTCACAGCAGGCGGAGGCGCTTCTCAAGATGCTGCCCAATGCCTTCATCTGGACCATCGCCAGCAGAAATACGGAAACTACCGTCTTTCATTTCCGTCCGGACCCCAAATTCTATCCGCCCACCCGTCAGGCCCGCGTCTTCGCCGCGATGGAAGGCAGTATGACAGTCAGCAAGAGCCAGCATCGCATCCAGCAGCTCAAAGGCACCATGATCTACGACGTCAACTTCGGATGGGGTGGCATTCTCGGCAGCCTGAAAAAGGGAGGATGGTTCGAAGTGGACCGCATCGAAACCGCAACCGGAATATGGCAGATTAACGTGACTCACGTTCACATCCAGGGGCACGCGCTGCTCTTCAAAACTATTTCCGAGCAGGAAGACGACTCCAAATCCAACTTCACTCGCGAACCCGACAATGTCACGCTTCAGGAGGCTGCCGATGCGCTCATGAGCAAACCGGATCGGCCATAAACGGTTCGCGCCTTCCAGCGAAAGCACCCTTCCAGTTGCTCTTCGTCACCCGCGTTCGCGCAATCCAGAAGCTGCAAGGCCATACGTTCCGACCATCTGTAGTCGGAGCAAACGGCTTCAACTCCTCGGGCATTCTCGCAAAGCTACCCTCCCACGCCGGAAACGCCTTCCGCAGCACATCAGCATGGAATTGCTGCATGGCGCTGCCAGACCACATCACCCGGTACGCCGAATTAAACGCCAGAAAAGCCTCCAGCAAATACTGCTCGCCCCAGAAACACAGGTTCTTCATCACAAACTTTTCCGGATAATCCAGCGGCGTAAATATGTCATGGAAGTGCACGAGCACTCCCGGCGCAAGCTCCGGCAGAATCCGCAGGCACTCAAACAGCACATCGCTGTCCATCGACACAACATGACTCGAATCAATAAACAGCAGGTCGTTCTCACGCAGCGACCGGAAAAGCTCCAGCGGAACCTGTTGCACCGGGCGTTCGATCAGCCGCGTCAGCCCCGGCACTCCCTCGCGCAAAAACGCCGCCGGGTGCGGCTCGATGCTCGTTAAATCTCCCGGAAAGCCGTCGCGCGCATTCCGCGCCAGCGCCGCGCCCAGCACCAGCGTCGTGTTCCCCGCGCCAACTTCAACCACGCGCCGCGGCTTGCGCTGCCGCACAAATGACCACGCCACCTCGGCATCCACGCGTTCAAAGAATCCGTTGTTGAAGTGGAACTCGTGGTTGCCGGGGCGCGGCGTTTCAGCAAAGGCGCACTCCGTGGCAAAGGGAAGCAGCTCGTTCCGCAGCCTCTGCACCTGCTCATTCAGGTGCAGATCCACCGCCGCGCATGGGCGGCATGCCCTCCAGTCTTTTCGATGAAACGAGCGCAGGCTCGGTACAGGAAAGTAGAAGTGCAGAGGCGTAACACTCACACCCAGGCCCTTCTGCACAGCCCGAAAGGTAGACGACAGAGCCGTTCTGAAACCTGCGCTGCGTGTGATTCGGCCCACAACAACACCTCTGTGGAAAACCCCGAACGAGCCCCGCCAGACCAGCGCCACCTGATCACCCTTACTGGACCAGCCCCGCCCTATGGCTCTCGGATTCCCTACCTAAATAGAAGCGGCGGACGCGTGAAATAGCTGCCTGAATGTAGTCAGCGCGGCCAGAGTTCCTCGGCTTATTAATAGACCAGCTTGAGTGAAAGCTGAATCTGCCGTGAAGTTCCCGCCGTCTTGCTGATTTCGCCGAAGCCCGAGCCTTTTATGGTGTTGGCGGGCAGACCCATGTTCACGATATTGAACAGATTGAAGAACTCCGCTCTGAACTGCACATCGGC
>DASZAG010000166.1:0-3703 GCA_035945555.1 Acidobacteriaceae bacterium | reverse complement strand
CGCCGAGCGGCGCGCGGACCAGCAAAAGCCGCCGTCACTGTTTCGGCTGCTGCGCCGGCTCAACTCGGAAGACACTCGCTACGCACTTGACGCAATTGCGGGCGTGCTAGAAGGCGTGGGTCAAACGATGAATCCGCGGTGCCGCTAGCTACTTTCTTCGCGGTTTGGCCTCGCCCGTGGATTCGCGAATGATAAGTTCAGGAGCCATGATAGTTTCGAGCGGCGCCTTATACTCCGATCTGGCGATCATCTCCAGCAGCATCTGGGCACCTTTGTTCCCCATTTCACGCAGCGGTTGACGAACGGTCGTGAGGCTTGGCCGCTGGTAGGCTGCGCTCAGAACATCATCGAAGCCGACCACGGAGATGTCCTCGGGGACACGCAAGCCCGCCTCGTGAATTGCGCGGATAACGCCGATAGCTGAAATGTCGTTGAAGCAGAAGATGGCAGTGAAGTCGTGCTGCGCCCTGAGGAGCGAGCTCATCAGCAGGAATCCCACCTCGGGCGAGGAGTTGTCTGTCGGGAGTTGGAGGCACAATTCGGGGCGCACAGCGATTTTCAGGCGCTGGGCGGTTTCCAGAATGCCTTTCCAGCGCGGCTCCGTGTCGGGGATGATTTCCGGGCCCTTCATGAAGGCGATTTTGCGATGCCCTAACTTGTGAAGGTGGGTGAGTGCAAGTTCGGCGGCCTTGCCGTGATCCAGCACTATATCGCTCACGCCGGGCGCACTGCTGTGCGCCGAAATTGAGACGACCGGAAGCGGAGTGCGCACCGTTGCCGGTGTGTTGAGGAGGAGGAAGCCATCGACAGCCCGCTCCATAAGCAGGCGCGGGTATTGCTGCATCAGCTCGGCGTCCCAATAGTGGTTGGCGGTGAAGTAGAAGTAGTGCGAGCGGAGCAACGCCTCCTCAACGCCGCGCATAACCAGCGTAAAGTAGCCTTCGCTTAGGTCAGGCGCGATGACGCCGATGGACATGCTGCGGCTGCTGCGCAGAGAGCGCGCGAAGTAGTTCGGGCGGTAGTGGAACTTGCGCGCCGCCTCTAAAACACGCTCACGTGTGTGTGCGGGAATGGATTTGCCGGCGGGAGAATCGTTGAGTACCAGCGAAACGGTGGTCTGCGAAAGCTGCAGAAGCTTGGAAAGTTGCTTGAGATTGATGGGGCCGGTCTCAGCGGGCGGATTGGCCTTGCTCATAGCCGATGTTTTAACACGTTAGCGGCCTCATAGAATACCCACCTCGCGGTATTCTCCCATGACCTTCTTGAGCGCGCCCGCAATTTCGCCGACCGTAGCGTAGGCGCGGACGCAGTCGATGATGAATGGCATGGTGTTGTCCGCGGAAAGGTCGCGACCATCGGTGCTCGGGTTTTTCTCGGCGGCGCGGCAAAGGGCGCCGAGTGCGCGATCCACTGATTCGTTCGATCGGCCGGCGCGCAACTTACGGAGCTTGGCTGTCTGGGCTTCGCGGATCGACTCATCGATGTAGAGGATCGGTGGAGGGTCTTCCTTCATGACCTGCTCGTTCACGCCAACGATGATTTTCTCGCCGGCTTCGACGGCGCGCTGGTAGGCGTAGCTGGCCTCGGCGATCTCCTTTTGGGGGAAGCCCTGTTCGATGGCGCGCACCATGCCGCCCATGCGGTCCAGCTTGTCGAAGTAGTCGCGGGCGTCCTGTTCCATATCGAGCGTCATGCGTTCGACGAAGTACGAGCCGCCAAGCGGATCGACGACGTTGGCGACGCCGGACTCGTAGGCGAGGATCTGCTGGGTGCGTAGGGCGATGCGGGCGGCGTCCTCGGTTGGCAGCGCGAGCGCCTCGTCGAAGCCATCTGTGTGCAGCGACTGCGTTCCACCCAATACGGCCGCGAGCGCCTGGATGGCGACGCGGGCGATGTTGTTCTTGGGCTGCTGCGCGGTGAGCGAGACTCCGGCAGTCTGGGTGTGGAAGCGCATCCAGGTCGAGCGCGGGCTCTTTGCGCCAAAGCGCTCGGTCATGACGGTGTACCAGAGCTTGCGGGCTGCGCGGAACTTGGCGATCTCCTCGAAGAAGTCATTGTGGGAGTTGAAGAAGAAGCTGAGGCGAGGGGCAAAGTCGTCTACGTCAAGCCCGCGACGGAGCGCCCATTCGACGTACTCGACGCCGTCGTAGAGGGTGAAGGCCAGTTCCTGTAGCGCAGTCGATCCAGCTTCGCGGATGTGGTAGCCGGAGATGGAGATGGGGTTGAAGCGCGGCGTGCGGCGCGCGCCAAACTCGAAGGTGTCGATGACCAGCCGCATGGATGGGGCGGGCGGGTAGAGGTACTCCTTCTGGGCGATGTACTCCTTGAGGATGTCGTTCTGCAGAGTGCCTGAGAGGCGCGTCCAGTCAGCTCCCTGCTTCTCCGCGGTAACCAGATACATGGCCCACAGGATGCTGGCGGGCGAGTTGATGGTCATGGAGGTGGTGATCTTCTCAAGGTCGATGCCGGAGAAGAGGATCTCCATGTCTTCGAGCGAGTCGATGGCAACGCCGCACTTGCCCACCTCGCCTTCGCTCTCCGGGTCGTCGGAGTCGCGGCCCATGAGCGTGGGCAAATCGAAGGCCACGGACAGGCCGCCGCCACCGTTGGCAAGCAGGTACTTGTAGCGGAGGTTGGTCTCCTCGGGACTGGCGAAACCGGAGAACTGGCGCATGGTCCAGAGCTTGCCGCGGTAGCCGGTGGGGTGGATGCCGCGGGTGTAGGGCGGCTTGCCGGGCAGGCCGAGGTCGCGGGCTGGATCCCAGTCAGCGGGCAGGTCGGCTGGTGTGTAGAGGCGGTTGATCGGATGACCCGAGACCGTGGTGAAGCGGGCGTGACCTTGTTCATCCAGGTTGACGCCGGACGCCTTGCCGATGGGGCGCTCGGGCGACCTGGCCAGCGCGGGCGCGAGTGTCTTCTCGGCCCAGCGCCGTTCCGTGTCCGAGATCCGTTCCTTGTCCGAAGAATGCCGTTGGTCACTCATGCAAACCTATCAGCATAGATGCCGGGGTTGAGAACGGCAAGCCGCGGCTAGGCCAGCGTGACCGAGTCGCTGCCCAAGTGCTGGTTGATCAGCTTCGCGATGAGCGGCTTGAGCGCGAGGCCGTCGCGGGAATGGACGAACTCGCCGCGGTCTTGTGACCAGTCGAGCTTGAAGCTGGTGGCCAGGGCGGAGATCCAGATTTGCCGCACCGGCGCGTTGGGGGTGATGACGAACTTTGCCGGGGGCTCGTCGAAGACCACGTTGAGAACGCCGTTCTGTTCTTCGGCTTCAAAATCGCCGGATTCTTCGGCCTCAATGAGGCTCTTCTTCAGCGATTCAATGGCCGCGTCAGCATGGCGGCGGAAGGTCAACTCGTCGAGCATGAGTCAAGACTAATTGATTCCGGTGCCACGGGGCGGCTCGTCTTCTCTTACCTTGCCGGGGCCTGATGTGCGGAAGCGGCGACTGCCCGGCGGAGTCCTGACGGAACTTCTCCAGCGAATCACGATGAAACCAACAATGATCAGAATGAGAATGCCAGCGAGAACGATAACGATCATCGGGACCTCCGGGTATGTTCCCTAGTGGTAGGAAACGCCGGGGTGCGTTTGGGTTAGCTAACGACGGCCAATAGCCAATTACTTAGCCAATAGCCACGCTGACAAAACCGAAAATCTTACAAAATGTTTGATGTTGTCATACAAAATAAAGGACTTAGCA
>DASZAG010000165.1:0-8882 GCA_035945555.1 Acidobacteriaceae bacterium | reverse complement strand
ACTCCGTCTCCTTCAGTATCCAACAAATACTTGATAAGGGATTGATCGCTCCTAATTCCTGCAGCGATTCGCACCTGCCTATCCAGAGACGAAAGCTCGTCGTCTTCCGATACTCCAACTTGGGCCTCATTCCGCTCGCAGGATTTCGGTGGGGTCGGTGCGGAGGGCTCGGAGCACGGCTGGGAGCGTGGCGATTAGTGCGGTGAGCAGGATGGCGCAGGCCGGTAGGGCGATCATGTCCGCATCGGTTGCTTTGACCTGGTAGAAGAGCGATTGGACGTAGCGTGCGGCGCCGAATCCGAGGGTGGCTCCGGCACAGGCTCCGAGGGCGATCATCAGGAAAGTATCGAGAGTGACGAGGCGCACGATGCCTGTGCGAGGCGAGCCGATTGCCATGCGGATACCGATTTCGCGTCGGCGCTGGAGGACGGAGTAATTGAGCACGGCGTAGAGTCCGATGCCGGCGAGGAGCAGCGCGACGGCGGCGAAGAAGGCGGCGAGCATGGCGACGAGGCGCTCGCGAATGGTCTGGTCGCGGACGAGATCGAGTTCTGTGGTGACGTTGGAGACGCGAAGACCGTTGTTGCGCTGTGCGACGAGCTGGCGGAGAGAGTCGGCGAGGGCGAGCGGGTTCTGAGTGTCAGTGTGAATGACGAAGGTGGCGAAGTTGACGCGATTGGGGGCGGACTTGTCGTCGACGCCGTTGAAGGGGATGTAGAAGATGGCGCGGCTGGGCTCGCGCAGGTCGTGGTAAGGGACGTCTGGAGTGACGCCGACGATTTTGTAGAGGTGCTGCTTCGCGCCGCTGTCGAATATTTTGGGATCGAAGGTGCGGCCGATGGGGTCCTGGCCGGGGAAGTAGGTTCTGACGAAAGTTTGGTTGACGATGGCAGCTCCGGGTGACGTGTCCTGCGGGCGAAAGTCGCGGCCGGAGACGAGATGGATCTTCATGGTCGAGAGCCAGCCTGAGGATACTTGCAGGAAAAAGGCTGAAGTTGGACCGGGAGTCGCTCCGTTGATGGAGATGTCGCTGTTGATGGCGATGCGTCCGAGCAGGGGCCAGCCGGAGATGGCGACAGAGTCGACGCCGGGGATGGCGCGGATCGCGTCGGCAGTTTGGTTCCAGACGACGGGGGGCTGGCCTTTGCCGGCTACGGTTTCGAGCAGGAGCAGACGGTCAGTCGAGAAACCGAGAGGGCGGTTCTGCAGGCGCTGGAAGGATGTGACGAAGAGCGCTGACAGAAAGAGGACGAGGAAACAGAAAGCGACCTGAAGAGCGATGGCTCCGCGCATGAGGCGGCGTGATGAGTGCGGATCTTCTCCACCTTTGAGCGCGGCGACGGGACGGACGGCG
Organism: Acidobacteriaceae bacterium; assembly: GCA_035945555.1. Classification (GTDB taxonomy): domain Bacteria; phylum Acidobacteriota; class Terriglobia; order Terriglobales; family Acidobacteriaceae; genus Silvibacterium. The sequence goes on along the minus strand of DASZAG010000165.1, from coordinate 7,528 downwards.
GAGGCTCGGAGCGCGGGAAGCAATCCGAGCAATAGGACGACGAGGATTATGAGTCCGAAGCCGAAGAGTAGTACACGCCAATCGGCGGTGAGGGCGAGACGGGCAGGATTGTCAGACGGATTGACGCGGCTGAGAACGAAGGGCGCTGACCAGGCGGCAAGGAATGCACCGAGGATGGAAGCCAAGATGGCGAGCAGCGCGCTCTGGCACAGGATGAGCTGGACGAGACGACGACGGCCGGCACCGATGGAGATTCGGAGAGCTATCTCCTGAGCGCGGGCGGCGGCCTGGGCAGTCATCATGTTGGCGACGTTGACGCAGGCGATGAGCAGGACGAGAGCGGCGAGCAGACCGAGGATGCCCAGCGACCGACGATAGTCCTTCTGAAGATCGGAGATGCCGGCGCTGGCGGAATGGAAGACAAGCTTCTGATTGAGATAGCGCTTGATGGCTGCCGGGGTGGCATCGTGGAAGCACGTGGTGCACTGAACCTCAAAGGCGTGACTGACGGCGGCGAGATGCTGGCGAAGCGGCTCGAGTGCGGTTGACGAGTCGACGCCGGGTTTCAACATGAGGAAGATGTGGTGCCAGGTGACGTCCTGCTTGGTGGCGAGTCCGCTCGTGTCAAGGGGAAGAAAGATGTCGCTGACGGTTCCCTTTTCTGTTCCGGTGAAATCGCGAGGGCCGACGCCGATGATTTCGAAGGTCTGGTCGCCGATGTGGAGCAAGCGACCGAGGACGTTGGGATCGCGGCCGAAGCGGTGGTTCCAGTAGTCCCAGGAGAGGACCGCGTAGGGAGCGCGACTGCGGTCATCGGTGGGGTCGAGCAGGCGGCCCAGCGTGGGCTGAAGGCCGAAGATTGGAAACATGTTGCCGGAGACATAGACGACGTGAGCCTTCTCGACGGCGTCGCCGGTGGACCATGTGATGTCGGTGCGGTCGGAGTCGCTGATGGCGATGAGGTCGGCCTGGTTCTTGACGGCGTCGCGCATGAGGTTGAAGTCGGGCGTGGCCCAGTAGTTGTCTTCGGCAGGTTTGCCGTCGAGGTTGGTCATCTTGCGGGAGAGGACATAGAGGCTGCTGGAATTGGCGATGGGCAGCGGGCGCCAGAGCAGCGCGTCGATGAGGCGGAAGGCGGCGACGCAGGAGCCAATGCCGAGAGCGAGGGAAAGCACAGCGGCGGCGGAGGTGATTTTGTTGCGGCGGAGCTGCCGGGAGCCGAAACGCAGGTCGGCGAGAAGCGATTCCAGAAATCCGGCAGCACGAATGCTGTGACTGGCCTCGCGGGCATGCAGCGTGGAACCGAATGCGCGTTGCGCTTCGCCAGGGTCGCGGCCAGCGGCGATGGCTTCGTCGATGTGCGATTGCAGCTCTTCCTCGATCTCACGGTTCAGGCGCTCGCCGCGGACGGCATTCGAGATACGCGATAAGAAAGACATGTCATGCCTCCCGGAGGACCCGGTTGATCGCCAGACTGACGGACTGCCAGCGGGATTCTTCAGCGCCAAGCTGCTTTTTGCCTGCGGCGGTCAGCTCGTAGATGCGGGCGCGGCGGCCGGTGTCCTTCGTGATCCACTCGGCACGAATCCAACCCGATTCTTCCATCCGATGAAGCGCGGGGTAGAGCGAACCTTCCTCAGCGCGCAGCACTTCGCCGGATGTGTTGGCGATGGCGGCCATGATGGCGTATCCGTGAAGCCGCGGGCGGCGCGAGAGGATTTTGAGTACGAGCAGATCGAGTGAACCCTGGAGAGCGTCGGTCTTAGCCATATGTAGATGTCTTTATATAGATATCTGGGTATGGATGTCAATGGGCGGACTCAGCGTATCGCCTGAAGTGCGCTTACCGCACCGCCCACGCCATGCCATCCGGGTCGCCACCGACATTCAGGTGTCCCGTGACTCGGAGGGTCTTCAAGTCGATAATGGCGATGTAGTTGTCCGGCGAGCAGGCGACGAAGGCGCGGTTTCCGACTGGGTCCATAAGAATGCCGGCGGCTCCCTGGCCGATGGGGATTTGACGGATTTCTTTCCGCGTAGCGGAGTCGTAGACAAAGAGATTGCCCTTAGCAAGGCTGGAGATGAAGACGCGGCGGCCGTCGGGGGTGAACCGCAGGCGGTTGGCTCCGAAGATTTTTACATCCAAGGTTGCCGTCACTGTTTTGGAAGCGATGTTGATGATGGACAATGTGCCCTCCTGAGCGTTGGCGGTCCACAACTCGCGGCCATCGGGGGAAACGTCAAAGCCCTCGTCTCCCCTTCCCACCGGGATGACGGTTTCGTTCCAGTCTTTGCGGGAAGGCTGTGCGCCTGGGGGTGGTAGTGGAGAGCCGGCCGGCCGGTGCATGCCCGGAGGCGGACCCATGGGTGGAAGAGCGACTTGCTGGAGGAAAGTGACGGTGCCGGAGCTGACGTTGGTGGTATAGATCTGCTGCTGGTCGGGCCGGACATAGATCATATGCGTGCGGTTTTGACCGGTGCCCATGATCCAGTCGATTTTTCCAGTGACGGGATCGTAGCGGGCGATCGCTTTGGCCCCTTCGGCGGTGAACCACAGCTTTCCACCGACAAAGGCGAGACCGTGGGGTCCATTGAGGGCACCGGTGTCGATGTCGGGCAGCGCTTTCTGCGCGATGAGATCGATGACGGAGAGCGCGTGGTAGCGGCCGCCACCATAAATAGAGACGTATGCGAGGCGACCGTCTGTGGAGGCGATGACCTCGTGCGGGTCAGGACCGACGGGCGCTCGCGCGATGACCCGCAACGTGGCGGGATCGACGATCGCCAGAGTATGGTCGTGCTTGGAAAGTGCCAGCAGCACTCGCCGCGGCGTGCGTTGCGCGGCGATGGGGCGTGCGGAGCCGAGCGACAGCAGCAGGGCCATCCCGGCTGTGAGAATTAGTGTTCGTTGGAATCGCATCTTCTATCTCCTATCCTGTGCTCGTTACTCGTGACCGCCCATTTTTCGCTGATTCCAGCAGAGGCTTCTTCATTAAGGATGACAGTGGCGCTCTCGAGATCCTCTCTTGGCCTTCGACCTGACCAGCTATATATAATAAGTACTTGCGGTAATTCCGGCCGATTGCCGAACGCGGCGGCCTAATCCAACCAAGCCGCCTCGATGGATACACCATGCCCGAACACATCAAGAAACAGCTTCAGGAAGAAATATGGCAGCTTGAGCACGAGCTTGCTCATGAACTGCCGGCCGAGATTAAAAAGGCCGTGGCCATGGGCGACCTGAGCGAGAATGCCGAGTACCACATGGCCAAGCAGCGTCAGGAGTTTGTGAACGCGCGCCTGGGCCAGTTGAAGAAGCGCATGGCCGAGCTTTCGCTGGTAAATCTGGCGAATATTCCCAAGGATCGCGTGGCATTTGGGTCGACGGTGATTGTCTACGACGTGTCCAAGGACGAGAAGATTGAATACCGGCTGGTAACCAGTGAAGAGTCGGATGTGAATAAGGGGTTGATCTCAACCACGTCTCCGATTGGGCGCAGCCTGATTGGCAAGCAGGTGGGCGACATGGCTATGGTGGTTACGCCAAACGGCAAGCGCGAGCTGGAAGTGCTGAAGCTGACAACGATCCACGACGCTGAGGAATAAATAGTGGCATCATAGCGTGTGGAGCGCTTGAGCGAGCCGTTTTCCCGATGAGTAAAGCCTTATGAAAGCCAGTTCCCTATGAAGACATGGACCAGTGCGTTTGGCCGAGGCTGCGGGGTGATACTGCAGGGCATCGTTAATGGCCTTGCACTCACGCGCATTTCGCCCAACGCGCTGACGTTTGTAGGGCTGCTGATTAATTCTGTTGCGGCCGTGCTGTTTGGCTTTGCCAACGAGCACAACTACGCGCGGATGTTTTTGTATGCCGGGCTGGTGATTATCGGCGCGGGGATTTTCGATATGGTGGATGGCCGCGTGGCGCGGCAGACCCAGCAGGTGACGGTGTTCGGAGCGTTCTTCGACTCGGTTATCGACCGCTATTCGGACGTGGTGCTGTTCTTCGGGCTGCTGGTGTTTTACGCGCGCGGCAACCGGCTGTTTTATGTGTTTCTGGCGGCGTTTGTGATGGTGACGTCGCTGATGGTGAGCTACACGCGGGCACGGGCCGAAGCGCTGATCGGCAAATGCAAGGTCGGCTTTATGGAGCGTCCGGAGCGCGTGGTGCTGATTATTCTGGGCGCGCTGTTTGAACGCTGGGATGTGATGCCCGCGGTGCTGTGGGTGCTGGCGGTGATTTCGACGATTACGGTGATTCACCGCATTCAGTACACATGGAAGATGACGAAGCCGGCGGAAAAGGCTGCGATCAGCAATTGATAGCCAATAGCCAATAGGCAAATAGCTGATGTTGAACCGTGGGCTTCACGGCGTTGCGGCGCATATTGCGCAGATGCTTTCTCCGAATTTGGACGCCTTTTCGGGTCCGATTCCGTTGACTCGGAGGAGGTCATCAATTGTTCGGGGACAGTCGAGAACGATGGCTCTCAGGGTCTTGTCTCCGAAGATGCGAAACGCCGGGAAATTGTGTTTCTTCGCTTCTTCGCGACGCCAGTCCTTCAATCTGATTTCAAGATCCAGCTCGTGTGGGGTCAGGTCCGGTTCGTTCGCCGTTGCTTGTTTACTGGTGCGTCCCGATGTTTCTTTTGTCCGAGGTCTCTTTTTTGAGGTTGACGGCTCGGCTGCGTCGGGAATGAAAAGGCGCAGGCCGATGGTGCTGCGGAGTTCCTCGCCTTCTTCGGTCAGGCTTATTTTGCGGTAGTTGACGGTACGGCCTTCGCTCTCAAACTCGGCGTTTTCAAGCGCAGCGTAGCCGCCGCGGGCCATCGACGTGAGGATGGCTTCAAACTCGTCGCGTTCCATTTGATCGCGCGGGAAAAGCTGCTTGTGCAGCTTTCCGGTGGACATGCCCTGTATCGGACGCAGAGCGCGGGCGATTTCGAGCACGGTTTGCTCTTCTGAGCGAGTGAGTGGACGGTAGACCTGCGCGATGGTTTCGCCGGGCGCGCAGAAGTCGCAGAGATTGCAGCGGCGAGCAGCGTCATCCACGTCTCCAAAGTGCTCGATGAGCGCACCCATGCGGCAGCGACCTCCTTCGGCATAGCGCATGACCTTTTCAATTTGCTCCTCGCGGAAGCCGCATTGCATTGCATAGGATGCGCGCCATTTGCGGCCACCGGCAGTTACGTTTCCGTCGTAGTCGATGACCGCGCCATTGTGCGCGGCAAGTTTTTCGAGAGCGCGAGAGAAGACGTCCAGGTCCATTTCGAGGTCATCGCAAAGGTCGTTCGCGTGGCGGGGAGATGCTGAGAGCTTTTGAACGATGCGGTCGAGTATGGCGAGATCGGGATAGTCGCGTTGATGGAAAAAGTCGTGGGTGCGGCGGTCAGCGTAGGAGTGCATGAGGATGGCGCGACTGGGCTTTCCGTCGCGGCCTGCGCGGCCAATTTCCTGATAGTAACCTTCAAGGCTGCCGGGGAGCGCGGTATGGATGACGGTGCGGACGTCTGGCTTGTCGATGCCCATTCCGAAGGCGATGGTGGCGATGATGACTTCAAGCCGGCCATCAAGGAATGCGCGCTGAATGCGCTCGCGCGTCTGGGGGTCGAGTCCTGCGTGATAGGCGGCGCTGGGAAAGCTGCCAGCGAGTTCGGCGGCGGTACCTTCAGCCTCTTTGCGTGTGGGCGCGTAGACGATGGCGGGGCGGCGGTCGCGCCGATTGAGAAGCTCCCGCGTGAACTCGGCGCGGCGCGGCTTTGAGACTTCCACGGCTTCAATGGCGAGATTGTCTCGGCGGAAGCCGTGGATGAATCGCGCGGCCTGGATGAGGCCGAGCTGCTGCACGATGTCGTTCTGCACGACGGGCGTGGCGGTTGCCGTGAGCGCGACGACGGGTGCGGGGCGCAGGGCCGCGATGTGCTGGCCGAGCAGGCGGTAGTCGGGACGGAAGTCGTGTCCCCATTGCGAAATGCAGTGGGCCTCATCAATGGCGATGAGAGAGGGCTTGCGTTTGGCGAGCATTTCGACGAAGCCGGGAACGCGAAGGCGCTCGGGTGCGAGGAAGAAGAATTGCAGACGGCCACCGAGATACTCGCGGCAGATTTCGCGCGAAGCATCGCGGTTCATGCCGGAGTGGATGCGTCCGGCGCGCAGGCCGAGCGCGTCAAGTTTGGCGCATTGATCTTCCATGAGCGCGATGAGCGGGCTGACGACGAGGGCCGTGCCTCCGCGAACCAGCGCCGGAAGCTGATAGCAGAGGGACTTGCCGGAGCCTGTGGGCATGACCAGCAGCACGTCCCGGCCCGCAATCGCAGATTCGCAGGGCTCCTGCTGGTTGGGACGGAAGCCGGCGAATCCGAAGACTTGAGCGAGGATTTGGGACGGGGTGCTCACAGGGGGATCTTTCTGAGTTTAGAGGGAGCGGACGAGCAGGGCGTAGCGGATAGGGTGCAAGGATAGAACGATGTACCTATGCCGCCTTCATGGGCTGTATACTTGGCCGTTTTTGGCGCTTTGCCTGGGCCAATTCAAACTGCTTCTGCAGGTCGAGCCAGAACTCGCCGGGGTTGCCAAGGAAAGCCTCAAGGCGCAGAGCCATGTCGGCAGAGATGCCGGCCCTTCCATTGATGACCTTGGACAAGGTGGGGCGGGATACCTTGAGGCGAGCTGCAGCCTCAGATATTCCCATATCTCCCAAAGCCAATTTTAGAATCCTGCCGGGATGTGCCGGGTTCTTCATGCGCATACCCTCCTTAGTGGTAGTCCTGATAATCAACGAGGGCCACGTCCTCGTCTTCAAAGGTGAACGTGATTCTCCAGTTTCCGCTTACAGAAATGCTGAAGTGATCTTTGAGCTCGCCCCGCAGAGGATGAAGCTTCCAGGCGATGGCGACATTCCTAGGGATGTCCGTCTCTTTGCGAATGATGTTAAGCACAGTCAATCGCTCCTGTAGCTTCTCGGCGTGCGCCGGCTGGATGCCTTTCTTGCTGTCTGTCTCAAAGAACGCTCTTAGCCCTTTGTGGCGGAAGCTGACGATCATTGTGTTAACAGTAGCGTTACGGTTAACACAATGTCAAGGGAATTGCGGGCGGTGACCTATCTCAATCCTTGACTCGCGCTGAGCGCTTTTCAAAGATGGAGCGCCGCGCGATGGGATTTCAGCACAAATAACGCGGAAAGCACCGAGGACATTGCAATGCTGCGGAATTCTACCGAATTGCCAGCCTCTTGCTTACCTTGTCGAGGGTGTCGAGGGCCTGGTCTAGCTGGGCGCGGGTGTGTTCGCTGGTCATGATGGTGCGGATGCGGGCTTTGCCTTCGGGCACGGTCGGGAAGGCGATTCCTGTCGCCATGACTCCGGCGTCGAAGAGGGCGCGGGAGAAGTCCATGGTCTTGCGGCCGTCGCCGATGATGATGGGCGTGATGGGGGTTTCGCTGGCGGGGGTGGTGACGCCGCCGATGTTGAAGCCGAGCCTGCCTAACTCGTTTTTGAAGTAGCGGGTGTTGTCCCAGAGGCGTTCGACG
>DASZAG010000164.1:0-7644 GCA_035945555.1 Acidobacteriaceae bacterium | reverse complement strand
CGCAGGTCCCTTCGACAAGCTCAGGGCAGGCTCTTCGACTCGCGTTGCTCGCTCAGGATGACAACGATTGAGGGGAGTGCTCGCCCGAAGTTCGGAAAAACATTCCTCAAAAAATGATTCGTCATAGCAAACAAAGGGTTTAACCAGCAGCCATTAGCCAATAGCTTGCTTCCCACTCAAGCTGCGCTTGAATGGGGCACCCGACGATTGTGGTGGAACGGGCATCGCGAAACGCAGATCCCTTCGACAAGCTCAGGGCAGGCTCTTCGACTCGCGTTGCTCGCTCAGGATGACAACGGTTGAGGGACAGCTCGCCCGAAGTTCGGAAAAACATTCCTCACAAAATGATTCGTCATAGTAAACAAAGGGTTTAGCCGCTAACCAGTAGCCAGTAGTTCCCCACTCAAGCTGCGCTTGAATGGGGCACCCGGCAAAAGCGAAAGGCGCAGCTTTTGGCTGCGCCTTTGTGGTGAATCTACCTCTCTATTTCAGAATAGCAAGTTGGGAAAACTCACCGGACATTGCTTTCTACTTTGATTTGTGCGGGTTAGTAGCTATGGGGCTTGACAGGGTTTTAGGTAGCTCCTTCGGCGCGGTCTTTATTCGCTCAGGATGACACCGCTCCCGGCACCCGAAGTTGGGGTGGAACGGGAATTACATATCCCATGGCACCCGCGCGCGCATATACTGCAAACGCCATGGATCGACCGCTCAGGGATCACATCGCCTATCTCGAAGAGAAGATCGAGAGCCTCAGGACGCGACAAAACGATATAAGTATCACGGCTGGAGAGCGCTATCAGACGGTGGAAGATATTCGGATCGCAGAAAGCGCGCTTGCCTACTTCCGACACGCCTACGCACTTGAGCAAAGGGTGCAGAAAATTTCGGACTGACCCGCTACGAATCTTTTGGTTTCCTGGGAACTGGATTGATGCGCTTGAGGGATCTGTATCTTTCCCGCTCCCGCTGTATGCGCTCGAGGGTATCCGCGGCCATTGCAGTAACGGCTGCCGACTGAGCGCGGAGCATAGCGGTTTGCTGAATGAGCCGCCATGGGACCGTCGACTTTCTTCAGGATTTTTCCCCGAAACGAGGACTTGTAGAGCCAGCGACGCGACGACGGTGGTTGGCGTGTTTTGATTGCCCATTCTCAGGATCGATCCCGGTACCGGCGTTCGCACCGAGAATCAGGACTTTTTGCCGCGCGGCGGCGGACTTTGCCCGGGCGGCGGCGGACTGCTGCCGGACGGCGGTCAGCTCCCGCACAATCGTTGCGGACTGTTCCTGGACTACGATTGCGTCTTCCAGCACTGCGCGGCTCTGCTCGAGCAGTGCAGCCAGTTCCTTTAGCCAATCATCTGGAGGGGTAAGCGGTGGAACAACAAGATCGACGGATTTCTCGAACCCGGATTCGCCCGGACTTGGGAAGGCGATGATGCGAGCCGAAGCGGCTTGTGCGCGAACCAATTCCAACGCCGGCCTGAAGCTGGCATGCGCGGAGCTGTTCATCACCACAACGGCGGGAAGAGACTTCTTTAGCTCCGATTCGAGATCAGATATTTTGAGGCACTGCTGGACGGCATAACCGGCGCTTTCAAACACCTGCACCCGGTTCCATTCGTCGGGGCCGAAATAGAGTACGCTTGCCGCCACCTAGGGTCACTCCACCAATGCTGAGACACTATAGCACTGCGAAAACACCGTCGAGTAAATTATTCTGCCTCAGTGCAATCCACCGCATGTGAAAAGGCGTGCGGTGGAGCGGTGCTGACGGTCTCTTGCACATGGTTCGCTAGAGCCGTTAGTGTGTTGAGGAGTCTTTGCGCTCCTTAACTTTTATTTTGAAGGCAGGAAAACCAGCGAAATGGCCAGCTCCAGCACTTCTTCCAGCACTCTGAACCTTGACTCCATTTTACGCGAAAATCGGGTGTTTGCTCCTCCGGCAGAGTTTTCGACAAAAGCGCTTGTGAGCAGTATGGACGCGTACGAGAAGCTGTACGCGCGGTCGGTGGCGGACCCTGAGGCCTTTTGGGCGGAAGTGGCGCGGGAGCTTCACTGGTTTGCTCCCTGGACAAAGGTTCTTGACTGGCAGCAGCCGTGGGCTAAGTGGTTCGTAGGAGGCAAGTTCAACCTTTGCTACAACTGCGTGGACCGGCACGTGGAAAACGGCAAGCGCGATAAGACGGCGATTCTATGGGAGGGCGAACCGGGTGAGGTTCGGCGGCTGAGCTTTGGCGACCTGCTGGCCGAGGTAAGCAAATTTGCGAACGCGCTGAAGTCGCTGGGAGTGAAGAAGGGCGACCGCGTGGCCATTTATATGGGGATGACTCCGGAGCTGGCCATTGCGCTGCTGGCCTGCGCCAGGATTGGCGCGGTTCACTCGGTGATTTTTGGAGGGTTTGCGGCGCATGCGATTGTGGATCGCGTGAACGATGCGCAATGCGTTGCGGTGATTACGCAGGACACGGCATACCGGCGCGGCGGCGAAGTGAAGCTGAAGGCGACGGTGGATGAGGCTCTGGGGCAGTGTCCTTCAGTGAAAAGCGTGGTGGTGTACAAGCGGACGGGGTCGGCCATTGAGATGAAGGCGGGGCGCGACCACTGGTGGCACGACGTTGTGGCGAAGGCTTCGGCGGAGTGTCCGGCGGAGGAAATGGATTCGGAAGATCCGCTGTACATTCTTTACACCTCGGGGACGACGGGAAAGCCGAAGGGTCTGGTACACACGACGGGCGGCTATGCGGTGCAGACCTACTACACGAGCAAGCTGGTGTTCGATCTGCGCGATGACGATGTGTACTGGTGCTCGGCGGATATTGGATGGGTCACGGGGCACTCGTATGTGGTGTATGGGATTCTGCAGAACGGCGTGACGACGCTGATGTATGAGGGCGCGCCGAATTTTCCGGAGTGGGACCGCTTCTGGAAGATTATTGACGACCACAAGGTGACGGTGTTCTACACGGCTCCGACGGCGATTCGGGCGTTCATCAAGCAGGGTGATGAGTTTGTGACGAAGCACGATCTGGGATCGCTGCGGCTGCTGGGCACGGTGGGCGAGCCGATTAATCCTGAAGCGTGGATGTGGTATCGCGATGTGATTGGCAAGGGGCGCTGCCCCATTGTGGATACGTGGTGGCAGACAGAGACGGGATCAATGATGATTACTCCGCTGCCGGGAGCGGTTCCGGCGAAGCCAGGGTCGGCGACGCGGCCGTTTCCGGGGATTCAGCCGGAGGTGGTGAACCGGCGGGGCGAGCCGGTTCCGGCGGGTCAGGGTGGATTGCTGGTGATTCGGAAGCCGTGGCCGTCGATGGCGAGGACGATCTATGGGGATCCCGAGCGGTATGTGAAGGCGTACTGGTCGGAGGTGGAGGGCGTGTACTTTACGGGCGACGGCGCGCGCTGCGACGCAGACGGCTACTACTGGCTGATGGGCCGCGTGGACGACGTGATCAACGTAAGCGGGCACCGGCTGGGCACGATGGAAGTGGAGTCGGCGCTGGTGGCGCATCCCAAGGTTGCGGAAGCGGCGGTGGTGGGGCGTCCTGATGAAATGAAGGGGCAGGCAATAGCGGCGTTTGTCACGCTGGAGAGCGGGAACAAGCCGTCAGAGGAATTGAAGAGCGAGCTGCGGACGTGGGTGGCGAAGGAGATTGGCGCGCTGGCGCGTCCGGATGATATTCGGTTCACGGATCAGTTGCCGAAGACGCGGTCGGGGAAGATCATGAGGCGGCTGCTGCGGGAGCTGGCGACGAACGGGGATATCAAGGGCGATACGACTACGCTGGAGGACTTCAGCGTGATTTCGAAGTTGAGAGCAACGGAAGAGTGACTGGCCGGTGCTTGCCGCACGGGCAACTGCTTCGCGTGGCCGCTTCCGCTGGTCGCGGGATGTAGTTTCTGATCCTAGACGATGAAAGACAGGGCCTTTCTCAAGCGCGTCTCGGTGCTCATCGCGACAATGCTCGTCGGGGCGGGTACCGCTTGCTCTTCGAGGCTCCCAAATAGCAAATTGGCTCAGCAAGGGGCTGACCGAATCATCATTGTTAAGTCGGACCACACGATGACTTTGATGACTCATGGTCATGTTCTTAAGGTGTATCGAGTCGCTCTCGGGCGCGGGTCTGCCGGACGGAAAGAGCGGCAAGGTGATCACAAGACTCCCGAAGGTCAATACTTGATCGACCGAAAAAATGCGCGGAGCCGGTTTCATCTGGCGCTTCACGTCTCGTACCCGAATGCTGAAGATGCAGAGCGTGCGCGCAAAGCGGGTGTCGATCCTGGTGGATCGATTGAGATTCACGGACTTCCCCCGCAGTTTGCATGGCTTGGACCGCTTCAGCATGAAATCGATTGGACTGATGGCTGTATCGCGGTCAGTAATCGCGAAATCGACGAGGTATGGCGGCTCGTGCCAGTGGGAACTCCGGTCGAGATAAGGCCGTGAGGGTGTTGGTCAGAGGCTGCGCAATGAGCGCAGCCTCTTTTTCATCCCATGGGTTACTGCTGGCGGAGGGCCGGCATGGGTACGGGGATGTTGTAGGTTGTGGCGCCGACTCCGACTCCGCCCTGGCAGGAGTTGGGCGGGACGGTGCATACGGTGTGCGGTGATTGACATTCCGCAGCCCAGAACATGTATCCGAGGACGCCGCTGGTGGTTCCGGCTCCGTCGGGAGCGGCGGTCTGAACCCAGCTCCCTGTTGAGTTTTCGAGCGACGAACTGAAGGTGGTGCATTCGGGCGCGGGTTTGGAACCGGTCACGATGTAGAGGCTAACGGCCAGCTTGGCGGGCGCGAGCGGAGGAACCGGAGGCGAGTAGCGAGGTTCTCCTGCGAGGTGCTGCTGCCAATTGCTCTCCGCGGTGGAGGGGCTGTTTGGCTGCTTGTTGGGCACCATCGCGATGGCGTAGTCGAGGACCGGAGTTGAAGTCTGCAACCAGTTTGCTGTCGCGTATTGAGAGAGGCTGCTGAGGTATTGGTCTCCGGCGCCGAGGTCGATGACGAGCCGGGCGGCTGGATTGGCGCCTGTAGCGTCATAGGGAATCTGCGAACGGTACGCGGAGACGAATGCCTGAAGGCCAGCAAGGTTGGGGCTGGAGGTATTTTCGTAATCGATCTCCACGCCTACGCCGAGGCTCTTGGCGACGGCGGCTGCGTTCAGACCAAGCTGCGTGGGGTTAGTTGAGAGCGCGGTGTCCCAGAAGCTGGTGTAGGTGATGCCTCCGATGGAGAGCATGACGCGCACATTGTGCGAAGTGAAGTAGCTTACGATCGCCGAGGTCATTCCGATAGGCATGCCATTCACGTCACCGGAGTCGTTGGTCTGATTGAGCAACTTCAGCGGATTGACGAAGGAGAGCGAGACGACGTTTACCGACGGGCTTCCATTGCCTCGATCGATGAGCCAGTGGTTTGCGGTATCGAAATCGGTCATGTTGCGGACCGTGCCCCAGGTGCATGAGTCGTTGCTGCAGAGCCAGGCTCCGTAAACGGAGATCGGGGTTTGGGCTATTGCGACGTTGCTGACGAGCAGGGCGGCAAGAGCGGTGAGGGCAAGAATGAAGGGGATTGTGAAGCGCTTTTGATTGGACACCTGAGCCTCCGGAAGGGATTTTTGAGACTCGGTCATCACGCGAGACTGCACTCGCAATGGCCAGCTATGGAACGGATGCAATCTTAGCAAACTGGTTTGCCGTTCGGAGAGAAAAACTGCTATTCGTGTCTGCTCTTCCTGCGGCGGTCTAGTCTGGGATCGAAGAAGAATGATTGTGGCGGGCCGATCTTCAGCTTCTTGAAGTCGGGGTGGCGTGGGTTGAGCAGATAGTTGAACTCTCCCGTCACGATGGCGCTGGGCACTCGCAGCACCGCGGATTTGGCGCTTCTCGCCCAATCGTCTCCAAGCTTTTGCGCACTGATGGGTGGTGGGTCCGCCCGCCAGTCATTCGGGAGTGAAGCGGGGTCGAGATGGGTTACGAAGGCGTCGTCGACCTTGACTTCAAAGAGCACGTACTTTTGCAGAAGGTCGGGCGAGTCGAGATGCACCAGAATTTCGAGCACGGCAAGGGATTTTGACTCAGCGGTGTAGATGAGGGGGACGCCGTGCGTGTTCCAGCGGCCTCCGAAGCGACGCGCCCCGTCTCCGCTGAATGCTGATTTGGTGAACTGTTTGCCGGTGATTCTCCAAACGGAAATCACTAAGAGAAGACTCCGTGCTCGATGCGGCCGATCAGGTTCTCCACTTCCCTCGCCCCAATTTCGGTTCGGGCAAATTGCAGCGGAGATTGGTTCTTCAATGCTTTCTTGGGAGAGCGCAGCCAGTTTACTGCTGCCTCGCGGTCTCCATCGAAGAGGCGGAGGCTGTCGTCAAACAACTTCGATATGCGCAGCAGGCGCTCGGACTCCTCGGGCGAGAGCCGCTTCTCCTTCTTTCGGCGCGCGAGAGTGCGTTCGGGAATTCCGATGACGCTCGCGGTGTATGGAACCGACATGCCGCTTGCGGCGACAAAGTTCGCGAGCGTGGCGAACGAGAACCCCTTTTCGATTTTTGGAATCAGATCGGCGGAACGGGAGACCTTGAATCCCAGGCTCGACGCAGATGTTTGGAAATGGCTCATCTTCCCATGCTCCCATGGCCAGTATGGGCTTGTGTATGCCATTGTGTCAATAAATTCATGCCACTTGGCAAAGCGTCTAAAGCAGTCATGTAGAGCTATGATGAGGCGGTGGAAATGACATGGCGAACTAGAGGTCGGTTGCCCAGTCCTCGATGCCTGGCAGATTTTGAACATGCTGGAATGCCTGGTCATGTGTTACGAGGACCGCGCCAAGAGCGACGGCATGCGCGGCAATCTGCATGTCCAGAGGCTCCAGCGGCCTGCCCAACCGCTCCTGCTGGGCGCGCAATGCGCCATACGCAGCAGCCGCTTCCCGTCCCCAGGGTTGAATCCGCAGACTGGCGAGAAACCAATCAATGACTCGCCGACGGTGTTCATCGCCTGATTTCTCGAGCCCGTAAATCAGTTCGCCTTCTGTGATGCAGGAGATGCACACATCGTGAGGATTCAGAGCCTTTAGCCGGGAGCGCGCTGCCTGAGACCTGCCCTTGACGATGTAACTGATTGTGTTGGTGTCGAGCAAATACTGTTGCTTCACAGGTTTTCCCGGTCGCTGTATTTGCCCTGATCGCGTTCCGCGAGGAAGTCGTCAAATCCTACCTCATCCATGGCCGCGAAAATCTCCTCCCAACTCTTCGGTGCTGGCGAAAGGATCAAGTCTCCGGTTTTGGGATCGCGCCGGACGTAAACCTCTCGGGTGGCAAAACGGAATTCGGCCGGAATCGTGACATGCTGGCTCCGTCCACTCATGAAAACACGGGTTTTAGCCGGTTGGGACAAGTCAACCTCCATGCTTTACAGCATAGCTGTAAAGCATGGTAATGTCAAGCTTGCGCCACATGCTTGGATCAGGGGACTTCGCCCCTCAGTGAGCGCCGGCTGGCGCTTTTCTTCCTGGCTGAACTTTTTTGAAGAGCCAGACGAAGGCGACGCAGACGAAGCAGAGCAGGGCGATCCAGCGGAAGACGTCGACGAATGCCCAGAGGCGGGCCTGTTGGAGAATCTGCTGATAGATCTGGGTCTGT
>DASZAG010000163.1:0-6038 GCA_035945555.1 Acidobacteriaceae bacterium | reverse complement strand
CGCGGTACAGCCGCCACCTCATAGCCCAGCCAGAGCGGTCCATTTGAATGCTGAAATCGGCCCACCGTCGCGGACAGTCCTGCGCCGACCGGCTCAGTGTGAAACTGCGCGTTAATCACTTTCGGCGGCTGCTGCGCCATGGCCAGCACTGACACGCCGAGTACCGCTGCCACGAACCAATCACGTTTCATGGGATTCCTCGTTACTTGTTCAGAATTTCGAGCATGTACGCTGAGGCCTCCTGGTCATGCATCTGGCTCAGCTGCTGCACCAGGTATTCCTTCATCTTGAGGTCCTTCTCAGCACGCGCCAGCGTCACCAGGTCGTGTGCGTCTCCCGCAAGGAACAGGCCTTGCGCGGCGGCTCGCTTCGTCTCAATGTCAGAGTTCTTCTCGTAGGTATCCACCAGTACCGGAGCCACCAATTTTCCTCCGGCAATGCCCAGGTTGCGGATAGCTTTCCGCCGCAGTTCGGGATCTTGTTCCGACTGGGCAATTTCCGTTAGAGGCGCCACACCGTTGTGGCCGCCGGGGATAAATGAGTTGATGATCTCAGCCTTGGCCTGCGCGCTGTTCGTCGCGTGATAGAGCGTCAGCAGGTCCTGCCCTGCGCCCATTGCTCCTAACGTGCGTACCGCCGTACGCACCAGTTCGGGGTCGGTCTCCTGGCGCGCGGCTGTCAGCAGCTTCGACGAATCTCCTGTTATCAGGTACGACTGCAGAATCGCCCGCTTCACGTGCACGTCGCTGGCGTGCTGATAGACATCCGCGAGGGTATCGTTCGCGCGCTTCCCCTGCGTGGCCGCCAACATACGAATTGCGCTGATCTGCAATGCCGGCCCAGACTGTCCATGCGCGACCTGGCTGACGACTTGCTCTGCCTGCGGCGACTGGCTCTGCGCCAGCACAAACAATGCGCGACTTTTCAGTTTTTCCGACTGGTTGTTCGCCAGGATCTTCTCAAGGATCGGTACTGCCTGGGACTGGTCCTGCTGCATCAGTGCATTGAGCGCCAGCAACTTGAGATCCTCATCCGGTTCCGTCTGCGGTGGCACCGGATCGCCACTCTTGCCGCGAATCTCGATCTCGAGTGCGCCGCATTCGTTTAGCCACCGGCTTTTCGGATACTGCTTCCTCAGTTCTCCACATGTGCTCAGCGCATTCGCCGCCTGCCCTTCCTTGTTCTCCGCATATGCCTTCCAGTAGAGTGCGCCTTCAGCATGTTCGCCGCGCATCTGTGCTACCCGATCGAACAACCCCACGGCGTCCGACCAGCGGCTCTCGTTGATCGCACGCGTGCCGTCGGTGTATAGGCTCCCATCGGCGGCGCCAGCGTTCGCGCCCTTTGCTGCTGGGGTGGTTTGCGGCTCCTCCGCATGCAAAGTTAACGGCACGGACGAAAGGGCTATGGAAAGAACAATGGCAGATACTTCTATGATTCTCATTTAGATCGATGCTCCCTTCGCGGGTTTCGGCCCGCTTCCCTGATCCGGCGTCCGTGCCAGCAGGACGCGGATGTCAAACAGAATTCCCTCGGTATTCATGTCCGTGCGGATTCGCCCGAGATCCTCAGCCGTGAGGTTCGGATCATTGGCCATCTCCGCCAGCACGTTCTCCACTCGATCCAGCGCCGCGGCCATTGCGGGATCCCCAGCTTTGCTTGCCGTCGCGCGATATAGCCGATTCGAGGCCAGCAGTTCCCGCGCCTCAGTCTGCAATTGACCGTTCTCCGCTCTATCCGAGGAATCGGCATGATTCAGTGCAACCAGCAACCGCTCGGTTCGATCGAGGTGATCCGTCAGCACAACCAGCAACACTCGCTGCGTGGCCGGCGGATTCGCGTTTACGACGGCCGTTGTCCTGTTCGTGTGCCGCTCCCAGTAACGGCCGCCGATGAAGGCTGTCGCCAGCAAAGCCGCGCAACCCGCAGCGACTGCTGCTGATTTCCACTGCGCCCACCAGAGCCTGTGAGCCGGCCTCTTCTCATACGCGATGAGTTGCGGGCTCAACGCCTGCCACACGCGCTCGCCATACTCCGCACCGCGGATGCCAACCTGCGCTGTCTTCACGCTATCGAGGTCCCGTTGCATCCCGTCGTATAGCGTCGAGCATTCCCGGCAGGCCCGCAGATGCACATGCGCCGCACTCGTCCCCTCGTCGTAGTACAGCTCGATCAGTTCTTCTTCATTCAGGTGCTTCATGCGGTCCCCCGTAGCGGCGCTAACTCCCGCCGCAGTTTCTGCACGGCGCGATAAACGGCCTGTTTCGCAGCGTTCGGATCAACTCCCAGCACTTCAGCGATCTCATTCATTGACCGATCCTCCAGGTGGCGCAGAACGAACGCTGTCTTTTCGGTCGCCGTTAGCCGCTGCATCGCCAGTTGCTGCGCGCCACGGATCTCCCTGCTCAGCAACAGGCGTTCGGGACTGGCCGTGTCCGGGCTTGCCACCTGCACCGTCCGCTCTTCCGGATCGCCCTCCTCGCCATACCGGAACTCCGCCTCAATCTGCGGCTGCTTGAGGCGGTCCAAAGCACAGTTCACCGCAATGCGGTAGATCCACGTGCCAAACCCGGAACGCTGTTGAAAGGTTTCGAGCCGCTGATAGCCGCGGAGGAACGCCTCCTGCACAACTTCGTCAGCGTCGGCTTCGTTGCCGACGATTCGAAACGCCACTCGAAAGACAGCCGCACTGTGGGCGCGCACAAGCGCACCGTAAGCGTCCTTGTTGCCGGCAAGCACGGCTTGAACGACCGAGTGATCGCTTCCCTGCATTCAGCGCTTTAGACAGAACCGTGGGTATGGCGGTTAGGAGAATATTTTGCGCCCCTCGGCTGCAGCCGTCTCAGGCCGGCGGCGTCCTTATTTTCCGATTCGCGAGCGGGAGCACATCGTCCGCTCCATGGTCAGGATAGCGGGCAAACTCGTTCGGATCGCGGATAAACCGCTGGAGTTTCCTGACGGGCCATACATGGTGGAGTTCGCTGACCAGTCACTCCGCACGAACAAATATCACGGCACGTGGGAACTGACGTTTCTTGCCCCGGACGTGGAGATCACCGAAGCGGCTTGATATAGAATCTGGCGAGGAAAGTTCCCAATTGGCTCACGTCCAGTTTAGGTCAGATGGCGTGAGCCATTTTTATTGCTATTCATGGCCGTCACGTCCACGTCCCCGGCCCTGAACTGGCGGGATCCCGTGCCAGAGAACGCGGCGCACGTTGGCATCGTGCCGCAGATGGACCTTCGCGACAGGTCCCTTTGCCCGTTTGGACGTGAGGCTTCAATGCGCCTTTTGAATAGCCTGTTCTTCTTTCTCGCGCCGCTGCAGACTCTGAAAGAACCGTAGTCGTGCCGCTGTGGCGTTAGGCATCCTGTCTAATCACGGAGGCGTCTTCGGGATTTAGTTCTGGAGACAGGTGTGTCTTTCATCCCCTGTTCTCTTCTCAGCGCTTGCGCGATGGGTATGCCACCGATTGAATCCCCAAACCGCGAGGTACAACAGCAGCCCTGCAACAGACAACCAACGATCGAGCACATCCGCATCATATCAAGCGATTCTCCCTTAAATTCGCGTTGAGCATCGACGACGCAAAAAAAGCCCGCATCAGCCGCTGCCGCCGGACCTCTTGACGGTTCATTCGGTGGAGTCCTTTGTGGAGAGGAAGAGCGCCATGGCGGCAATTCCCAGAACCAGGCATAAACACAGGAGCGCAAAGGATCGGTTTGACGCGTCGGATAGGTCATGGGCAGCCGCAAAGGCGACTGATAAGCAGTATCGGAGCACCGGGGGCCTCAACAAACAACGAGCGTGATGCGAATCAAGCTATAGGATCTGGAATACCGAATTATAGCTGGGGACTCCGCATCGGTATGATTACCACTTGAATAACTCTTTCGTGGCATTCATCGCAGCCCTTTCACGCGTGTAAGTTGGGGTCAGTTCAACGTAGACAGATGCCACGCACACTGGGCCGCTTCCGGTTCCAAGCGGCCTCTCTTTTTGGCCAGTCAGGCAAAGAAATTGCGCCAGAACTGGGCCGTATTGCGCCAGAACTGGGCCGTGGCGGCCCGATTTGCAGAGCTTGGCTGTGACGCTAGTCACATTCCGCTGGAGCGTGGGGGACTTGCTGGAGGCGGCTGCGTGAGTTATTTGGGCGACCTCAAAAGGGTGATACGCGAACTGCATCAGGCAGAGCCGCGTTACGTCACAAGCGTTTTAGTGCGGGAATGGTTTCAAGGGAAGCTCATTTGGAATGGAATCGTGGAGGTCTTCGATCTAGACGGCCATCCCAACGCAGAGCGGATCTATGCCTGCGCACACGATTGCGATGACCCAAAGGGTTTGAATCAGTATGTGACCGCGCTCCATATCCCGCCCGTTGTATCGCCGGAAATGGCAGTCAAAGCGGCAATCAGAGAGGGGCAGAAGCCGCCGTCTGCTTCGTGACCTCCGTAGCGTTGCCGACCTCCGGCGCGCCTGCGATGATCGGCACACCCGAGGGATAACGTACTGGCTTGCCCCAGCCCAAAGCTGTGGCCTCTTTTCGCAATCTTGGTCCAGCCAGGCCCAAATCCGCTCCGGGAGCCTCCCTCGCTGCTCAATTGTGAACCGATTCGCGCATCGCAGTCCTAACGCAAAATGCGGGCGCACGAATCCGAGCTAAGTCAGAGTCTTCTCGCGAAGAACGGTGACATCGACATTCAGCTCACGTGCAAGGTCTTTAAGCATTCGTTCGCTCGGCTTTGCATCAGGCTGAAACAGACGCCGGAGCTGATCTTCGGTCCAGTGATACTTCCGCGCTATTTCGGAGAGCGACTTGCCCTGGGAATTGCACAAATGGCTGGCAGCAACTACGAACGGTTCTTTGGCCATTTAGCCCATTTTACGCGATCAACTGTATGCGCCGGACGGAGTGCCCTGGGTTTGGCCCGTGATGACATCAGCACTCTGACGCGACGTTACCTTTGGTGAGGCCGGGGCGGCGGGTTGTGCTCGCGAGTGTCGGCAAGGCAATATCGATAATTTTTAAGTACAACAGTCTGTGGTACGATTCAACGCGAGTTCTGCACAGAGCACTATTTCCACGGTGCTCTCAGCCGCAAAATGTCCGGGTTACCATCTGGCGAACGCCGCTTCGCCGTCTCGAAATGTTGATTCTATGTATACCGCAGGCCAATACCGCGCACATTCCGCGGGCCATGGAGGCAGGTTGTTCAATCTGCGAACCGCTGCCGCATCGCTGACTGCGTTCGGCTGAAACTGCTCGCTCAAGAGCCTCTCGCCCTCCAGTGATCCGGAATCAAGCGGCTTCAGCAGCGCCACCAGGCGGCGCTGCGCGGAAATATATTCGCTCCAGGCAAGATATTCGTCCGATCCCGCGCCTTCGCAGACATCTGACATTGAGTTCTCTATGATTTGCCGTTGCCAGACGCGAGCGAGGTTGTCCAATGTGAACTCCAGATGATTCAACGCCGGTTCGGCAGCCAACAGGACAGACCTGCACGCTTCAAAGGATGCTTCGCGATCGCGGCAAGCTGAGGTTTCCCTCAGATATGCATCCAGGCTCTGCGTGAGTTCGTAGCCTTGGTGGTCCACGCTGTTTGTGTCTGGCATCCTGTAACGGACAAACTCGCTGAGCTTCGGGAAAGACGAATCGAGAGGCTTGCCGGCTGAGATGAGAAATACGCCGGCGCCAGCGGCAAGAGCACAGGCCCAAATGGCATAGCGCAACGGCGGGCGTACCCGCCGCCGATCGCTTGCCTGGGACTGCGGCGCCTGATTAGGTGCCACGAGCTGACCCTTGCTGACAGGCAGCTGAGATCGTTGCATCCTTTATTGCCTCTTCACTGCAACTGCTGTTCATCTCACCTGAGAAATCTGATTCTCGCGCCCCACATGAGCATTACCTCTCGATTGCCCGGCCACGCGTAAAACCTCTCCTTACACGAGAAACAGCGGTAGGCGTGTATCCCCAGCACGCGAAACGGCCACTCCTCGAATCGTCGACGGGAGCGGCGCACCTCGGCCCGACAGGCGG
>DASZAG010000162.1:0-4829 GCA_035945555.1 Acidobacteriaceae bacterium | reverse complement strand
GTCGGCGTTGTCGACGATACGACCTATAATGCCGTGCAGTGGAAAGACCATGAGATGGTCTTTTCCCCGATGCTCCAGCGGGGCGCCCATGACAACGGGCCTATTGATACGGATATTTCGCTCTATGCCGGCGCTATTGTGGTTGAGACGGCGCACCCGATGCCTGACATGGAGAATCTGGCCCGGCAAACGCTGGCCTCCATCAATCCGAATCTGGCAATCGTGAAGTTCCAGACGTTTCAGCAGCAGATCAGTGATCGCTTCAGTGACGACCGCATGGTTGCGCGCCTCACCGAACTCTTTGGCGGGCTGGCGTTGCTTCTTGCCGTCATCGGCCTGTATGGAGTAACCGCCTATTCGGTTGCTCGACAGACGAGTGAAATCGGCATTCGCATGGCTCTGGGCGCGCGCCGCCTCAGCGTTGTGGTGATGGTTATGCGTGGCGCCTTGATCCAGATCCTGCTGGGGCTGGCTATCGGGATTCCCACGGCATACTTTTGCATGCGGTATGTTGAATCCCAACTCTACGAGATCAAGGGCTTGAGTCCGGTGATTGTGGCCGCGGCGACGGGGGTCCTCATCATGGCTGCCGTTGTCGCCGGATTCATTCCCGCACAGCGCGCGGCGTCCATCGATCCTGCCGAAGTGCTGAGGATGGAATAAGAGAGCCGTTCGCTTAGGGGTTGGGGAGTGAGCTCGCCAATCCGGCGCTGGATCGTCTCCCCTTGACATTCGACCTGAAGCAGGACTACATTCAGGTCGAATGACGACTAGAACGCCCGACAATCAACTCGAACTGCTGCAAGGCACGCTGGATCTGCTGATCCTGCAGACGCTGGCCTTCGGACCGGCGCATGGGCATGCGATTGCCCGGATTATTGAGCAGCGATCGGCGGACGTGCTGCAGGTAGGGCATGGATCGCTGTATCCGGCGCTGCAGCGGCTGCTGCGGCAGGGGCTGATCAATGCCGGTGACGGCGTTTCTGAAAACAATCGCAAGGCGCGGTTTTACCGCCTTACGGCGAAGGGCCGCAAACGGCTGACAGCGGAGACGTCGAAGTGGCAGCGCTTCTCTGACGCGATTGCGCGGTTGCTTGCGCCGCTGCCGGACCAATCGCAGTAGGGCCCGAAGCTTCTTCAACAAGGGGTGGCCCCATGAAACGGGATGAAGAGCGGAGAGAGCGTCTCGAACAGGAGATGCAATCGCATATCGACATTGAAACCCAGGAGAATATCGACGCCGGGATGTCGCCCGCAGAAGCGCGGCGGGCCGCGATGAGGAGGTTTGGCAGCGTGACGCAGGCCAGCGACCAATCGCGCGAAGCGTGGGGACGGCTGTGGCCGGAGCGGCTGTGGCAGGACCTGCGCTATGCGCTTCGCAGTTTCCGCAGAAATGCGGGATTCACGGTTGTGGCGCTGCTGTCGCTCATGCTGGGCATCGGCGCGAGCATTTCGCTCTTCAGCGTAGTTTACGGAGTCCTGATCGCGCCGTACCCCTATGCGAGGCCGAACCAGATTTGGGCGCCGGCGGTTCTGGGGCCCAATGACGCTGTTCATGGCTGGTACTGGTATACGAAGCGCGAGATGGAGCAGATTGAGAAGCTGCCGGCGTTCAGCAATGTGATGGCGACGAATCCGACGTCGGTGATGCTGACCGGCGGGATTAATCCCGAGAGCGTGACAGGAGTGGAGGTCACCGGCGGGGCGTTCAACTTTCTTGAGGTAAAGCCGATTCTGGGGCGCACTATCCAGCCGTTTGATATTCGACCTGGTGGCGAGGGAGCGCCAGTTGTGGTGCTCAGCTATCGCTTCTGGCAGCGTTTTTTCAGCGGCGACCGGAATGCGATTGGCCGCACCATTACGGTGGATGACGTGCCCCGCACGGTTATCGGCGTGATGCCGCCGCGCTTCGGCTGGTGGACCGACGACGGCTTCTGGCTGCCGATGAAGATGGATCCAAAGGATACTTCGGGGATCGCTGTCATCATGCGGCTCGCACCGGGAGTGACAAAGCAAGTGGCGGAGCAGCAACTGAACCAGCTCAATATCCACTTTGCCGCGGAGCACCCCGACCACTATCCAAAGGGCAAGTTGCACACGGTAATGCTGAATTACATGGACATCACAACGGCGAGCGGAGCCATGTCCGACAGCCTAGAGCTGTTGTGCGTCGCGGTCGGTTTGCTGCTGCTGATTGCCTGCGCCAATGTTGCCAACCTGCAGCTGGCCAGGACGGCGGGCCGCATTCGCGAGATTGCCATGCGGCTGGCGGTGGGAGCCAATCGCGGCAGGCTGGTGCGGCAGCTCCTGACCGAGAGCGTGCTCCTCTCCGTGGCGGGTGGAGTGCTGGGCGTGCTGTTTGCTTTTGGGGTCACGCGGCTTATTGTGGTGCTGATTCCGCCTGATTATGTACCGAATGAGGCGCGCATCACCATCAACGGCTATGTGCTTCTCTTTTCGCTCGGCGTGTCGATGCTCACGGGAATCCTATTTGGCCTGGCCCCGGCGCTACGGTCTTCGCGGCCTGACCTGGTGGGTACGCTGAAAGATGGCGGAGGCGGTGCGGCGGGCAGCCTGCGCGCGCGTGCTATGCGCAGCTGGCTGGTGGTGGCGGAGATCTCGCTCTCGGTTGTCCTGCTCGCAGGAGCAAGTCTTGCGGTGCGGGGTTTTGTGCAGATGGAGGATGTGAACCTCGGCTTCCAGCCGGAGCATGTTTTGCACATGCACGTGACTCTCGCGCCGAAGAGTTACACGACGTGGCAGACGCGCAATGAGTTCGATCGCAACCTGCTGGCGAGCATAAGAAGTTTGCCCGGTGTGCAGGAAGTGGAGATGGGCAACCTAGGTCTTCCGTATGCGGCGCAGTGGCGCTCGCCCTTCTCCATAGAGGGCAAACCGCGCGCGGATGGCCAGCAACTCGGGATCGCCCTGGTCAGCGGCCGTTATCCGCAGACGCTGGGTATTCCACTCGAGCGCGGACGCGAGTTCACCGAAGCGGAAATGGAGAGCGGCGCCCACGTGGCGTTGATCAACCAGAGTGCCGCGCGGCTTTGGCCAGCCGGCGAGGATCCGGTTGGTCACGTCGTCTACATCGACGATCTTGCGCACCCCGTCGGCAACGGGCAGGTGTTCTCGGAGCCTGGAATCGGCCCGGACGTGATGGTGGTCGGCATCATTGGTGACATAAAAAATAATGGCCTGAGCGAATCTCCTTACCCGGCTGTTTATTTGCCCTACACCTTGTACGCGCCGCCAGACCGCGACCTCGCGTTGCGCACCGCAGGGGATCCTCTCGCGATGATGAATGCGGTGCGTTATAAGACGCGCGCCCTCGATAAAGACGTGGCCATCGGCAAGCCGAATACCCTGGACGAGGTGCTTGGCCAGGAGAGGCAGCAACCGCGCTTCAACATGGCGCTGTTCAGCGCGTTCGCATTGCTCGGCCTGATGCTTGCGGCGATCGGCATTTACAGCGTGATTTCCTATAACGTGAGGCAGCGCGTGCAGGAGATTGGGATACGCATGGCCCTTGGAGCGCGACGCGATCAGATTCTGAAGCTCATTTTATGGACGGTTGCCAAGCTCGCATTTTTTGGTCTCGCCATCGGGCTAACAGGTAGCTATGCGATCGAGCGGCTGATACGCTTCCAGATGTTCGCGAACACTTCCTTCGGCGTTGTTCCGTTGCTTGCGATTGTGGCGATGCTGGCGGCGGTGGCGCTACTGGCGGGGTGGGTGCCTGCAATGCGCGCGGGGAAACTGGATCCCGTTACTGCTCTTCGTCACGACGCGTGAGGCATTGCTTACACGCGCGGGCTCCGGGGGAGCGCGCCGATATAATCGAGCCAGTACGTAAACTCCCCTAACGAGGCTGTATCCCGATGCGCATTGACTTGAAAAAACTGGTGTGGTTTCCTACGACCGCCGCTTTTTTGGCTACCGTTTTTGTGGCACCTAACAGCACCTTTGCACAGCCCACCGACCATCTGGTCAGCCCTTCGGACCTGACACGGGCCGCTGCCGGAGCGTCGCATGAGAGGCAGCAAAACATTGACACGCTGAATAAGGCCCTTTCGTCTCCTGAGGTACAAAAGGCAATTGAGGCTGCCCACATGAACCCGCAGGAGGTAAAGGGCGCGGTGTCAGGGCTGAGCGATCAGGAACTGGCGCAGCTGGCAAGCCGCGCCAATAAGGCTCAGAAGGACTTCGCCGCGGGTACCATCTCGAACCACGACCTGCTGCTCATTCTTGTGGCGATCGCCGTCCTCATTTTGCTGATTGTTGCAGTTCACTAAGCAGCGGGTCGCATGCGACGCGGTTTCTTCAGCATCCTGACTCTGGCGGCGTTGTTGTGCGCGGCGGCTGGCGCTCGCGCAGAGTCGGGATACTGGATCAATGTACCTTACGTCGCGCAACAGAAAGACGGCTGCGGCGCCGCCGTGATCTCGATGGTGATGCAGTACTGGCAACACCAGCAAGGACAAGCCGTGAGCGCAAGCGCGGAGCCAGAGGCAATTTTTCGCAGCTTGTACTCGAGTTCGGGTCACGGCATTTATGCTTCCGAAATGGAGCGCTACTTTAAGCGGAACGGGTTCCAGACGATTGCTTTCTCCGGACAGTGGCAGGACTTTGCTCGCGAACTGCAAAAGGGACGGCCGCTGATTGTTGCGCTGAAGCCCGATGATTCCGGTTCGCTGCATTATGCGGTGGTTGCGGGCGTAGACCCGAACCGGCAACTGGTGCTGCTGAATGATCCTGCGCGTCGAAAGCTACTGAAGGAAAGCCGTGCCGAATTCGAGCGCGATTGGAAGGCTACTCATAATTGGACG
>DASZAG010000161.1:0-28561 GCA_035945555.1 Acidobacteriaceae bacterium | reverse complement strand
CACCGCGGATTCATCGTTTGACCCACGCCTTCTAGCACGCCCGCAATTGCGTCAAGTGCGTAGCGAGTGTCTTCCGAGTTGAGCCGGCGCAGCAGCCGAAACAGTGACGGCGGCTTTTGCTGGTCCGCGCGCCGCTCGGCGACCGCCTGAAATCTCCACCATGCAGGTGTCGCAGGTTTGGATGGGTCCAAGGTGCGGGTGATAACAAACCTGCGGCAGGATTTTGTCTGCCCGGTTAAGAGCATCAATAAGGCATTCCCCTGCAACAGCATCCACCATGTTGCCATCTACCCGTATCCTGCAATTGCTTGAATCCTTCGCGGGAACAGACGACGGCGGATGAGAGGCAACGGGCATTTGAAGTGGATAGTCCATTGATCTGTTGGAAGGGCAATCTGGGAATTGCGTTTTCTAACGGCCTTTGCTTGGACCGGAAAGTCTTTCACGTCGCTTGGATTTCCGCAAGAGCGTAATTACCCGCACCCCGCGTGCGCAATCCTTATAATTCAAGGAACCAATGCCGCTTCCATCTCAAATTCGGCGAATCGTGCTAACCGGCTTCATGGGAGCAGGGAAGTCCACTGTGGGTGACCTGCTCGCAGAGAAACTAGCCTGGACATTTGTTGACGTCGACAAGGAAATTGAGGCGCGCGCCGGAATGACCGTCGCGGCGATCTTCGCAAAAAGGGGCGAGCAGGCTTTTCGTGCGCTGGAAGCGACTGTGATCCGCAACCTCAGCGAGCGCGAGGAACTGGTTCTCGCGCTGGGCGGCGGAGCACTTGAAACAGAATCCACACGAACTCTATGGAACGAGCTCGGCTCTACATGCGTAGTATTCCTTGACGCTCCTCTTGAAGTGTTAGTGGAGCGTTGCCTCGCGCAGCCTGGGCCAGTGGAGCGGCCGGTGCTTGCCGATCGAGATCGGTTGCTGCGCCGTTTTGAGTCGCGGCTGCCGCATTATCGTGCGGCGCACGTTACGCTTGCGACCCAGGCTCTAAGCCCGGCGGAAGTCGCGGATCGTATTCTCGACTCCATCGCTAAGCGCTTCGCGAACGAAGCCGCGGCGGAAAGCGTTCCCTTACGATGAGAGACAACTCCTACCCGAGCGCGCAGCAGACCACAGTAAACCGGCCAAACCAGCGTCGCGGAGACATTCTTTTCGTGTTTGGCGTGCTGATTTTGCTTTATGCCGCCTGGCATGTGCGGCGCGAGTTGACCATCGTTTACGTGAGCGCACTCTTTGCCGTCGTGTTTATGCCGGTCGTGGCAGCAATCATGAAGCTTCGGATCGGTCGGTGGAGTCCGCGACGAGGCGCAGCTGTCTTAATTCTGTTTCTGGTTAGCGCGACCTGCATCGGACTCTTCACCGCATTTACCTTGCCGCCAGTCCTTCGAGACTTGCGCGAGCTTGCCAGGGAACTGCCAACCCGTGGCCCCGCATTGCTCTCTCGTATTCGCAAACTGCCTTTTTCAGAGCGTGTGAACGTGGACACACTCAATGCAAAGCTACAAGATGTGGCCTCCAACCTGGCCGCCTATCTCCTCTACTCAATCCGCGACTGGGCGCGGAGCCTCTTCGACATCGTTATAGGAATCGTCCTTACCGTTTACTTCATGCTGGAGGGCGGCACCGCATATTTCTGGCTACTCTCCTTTTTCCCCGTCGAAAAAAGACACCGCCTCGACTCCACGCTGGGCCGCGCAGAAGTCCGCATGGGTAAATGGCTGCTGGGTCAGGGTTCGCTGATGCTGATTCTCGGCGTAACCAGCACAATCGTGTTTCTGGCACTGCACATCCGGTATGCCTACGCGCTCGGCGTGTTGATGGGCTTGTTCAACATTATTCCCGTCGTGGGCGCGCTCATTTCCGTTACGCTGGTTTCCCTGGTGGCAGCAATCGACTCCTGGGGGAGGGTTGTTGGAGTTCTGATTTTTTATCTCATCTACGCACAGGTTGAAACTTCATATCTTACCCCACGCATCATGCGTACCAGCGTCGATCTCGCGGGCCTCGCGGTTATCATCGCGTTGCTGCTTGGCTCGGCACTCGCGGGAATCGTCGGCGCAATGGTCGCCGTTCCTACAGCCGTACTCATCGCTGTGTTGTTGAATGAATACGCGGTCCAGCCCGAAGCGGTTATCGCGCCGTCTCAGCCAGTCTCCGAGCTGGAACTCCACAAGTAATTCCGAACCACGCTGCCACGCGGGCGCGCTGATCTTCCGGTCTACCTGCCGTCCGCGTCCAGGTAGGCGAACCCTTGGACGCGCCAGCCTTTCTGATCTATGTTGCGGAAATCAACATACAAGTTGCGAACATCTCCACCGTTCGCGCGGTCATCCCACCAACGCTGGATTAGGTGCGGGAGCGGGCATGCGTTTCGTCATTTTCGGCCTGACTGTGACTTCCTCGTGGGGCAACGGGCACGCCACGCTTTGGCGTAGTTTGCTAAAGGCAATGTCCCGGCGTGGACATAAGGTGACCTTCTATGAGAAGAATGTCTCCCAATATGCTGACGCGCGGGATGGATGGGTTCCCCCGGCCCGCATAGCGCCGCGCGTCTACGACTCGCTTCGGGATATCGGCCCGGAAGCCGCGCGCGATCTCGATTCTGCCGATGTCGCTCTATGCACCAGCTATTGTCCAGATGGGCCCGCCGCATCGCAAATGATTCTGAATTCACGGGCTGCCGTCAAGGGCTTTTACGACCTCGACACTCCCGTCACCCTCAGGGCGCTTCAGTCCGACGAAGTCGTGCCCTATTTGCCTGCGGAAGGGCTTGGCGGCTTCGACCTGATGCTTAGCTACACCGGCGGACGCACTCTCGACGAACTGCGATCAAGGCTGGGAGCGAGGTATGTTGCCCCTCTTTATGGTTGTGTTGACCCTGAGGTGCATTGCCCAGTAGCGCCCATGTTGGAATTTCGCGGCGCGCTCAGTTATTTAGGCACCAATGCTCAAGATCGGCGGCGCGCGCTGGAGGAACTTTTTGTAAGGCCGGCAGCACTGCTGCCTGGCGAGCGTTTCGTAATCTCTGGAGCGCAATACCCTGACAGCTTCCCTCGGCGGGAGAACATCTTTTTCGTCCGTCATCTTTCTCCATCTCTCCACTCTGCGTTTTACTGTTCATCGCGAGCCACGCTCAACATTACGCGGGCTTCTATGTCCGAGTATGGTTACTGTCCTTCTGGACGACTGTTTGAGGCTGCGGCCTGTCGCGTGCCAATTGTGAGTGATTGGTGGGAAGGCCTCGATTCTTTCTTTACACCAGGTCAGGAAATCTTGCGCGCTGACTCAGCCGGGGATGTGCAGCGCGCGCTGTCGCTCTCAGATGTCGAGCTTCACGGGATCGGGAGCGCGGCGAGGCTGCGAGTACTCGAGCGGCACACCGCAAACTGCAGAATCGCGGAACTCGAAAAAATTTGTGAAAGTGTTTGCTCACACCAGGGTGGAATTGCGGCGGCCGCATGAGCGATCGTACCGAGAGGCGGAAGTACAGGTGGGGAATTATTCCGGCGGCGGAAGAGGGCAGCCGCATTCAGCCCCTCGCGTTCTCAAAAGAACTCCTCCCGGGCAGGCGATCGGCGAACCTCCCGACGGTCCTCACTGCCTTTATCCGAGCCGAGGTCCGCGCAAACGATGAAGATAGACCATCCTGCTTTTGATGCCTCGGGGCTGCTGCTGGCGCGAGCCGAAGAACTCCTCGCCGCTCGCAGGCTTCAGGCGGCTCTGCGCGCTTTTGGATGCGCCGAGGAGCATGGCGCCGATCCTCGGCGCTGTGCGGCCGGTCGTTGGATGGCGCACGCCCTTCATGGAGACTTTCCTGCGGCATGGGAGGAAAGCGCGGCAATTCGTTCCCGCGGCCTGGACGACGGCACCTGCTTTTGGAAAGGCGAGAAGCTTAGGGATAAGCGCGTCATTGTCCGCTGCCTGCACGGCTTTGGAGATGCCGTGCAGTTCTTCCGCTACGCGCCCCAACTGAATGCGCTGGCGGCGCGAGTCGTATGGGAAGTTCCTCCAGCTCTTCAGGAGCTCGCGCGGTGCTTTCGTGGAGCCGACAATGTCATATCGTGGGAAAGTCGGCATGCCTTCGCGCGCTCGTGGGACGTCCAGGTCGAAGCCATGGAGGTGCCCTGCATATTTGAAACGCGAGTCGACGACCTTCCCATTGCGACAAAATACCTGCGGTTGCCCAGCAAAGCCGTCGCACCCGTGTCGCGGCGTATGGGAATAAAGACGTCGCCACGAGTTGGAATTGTGTGGGCCGCGGAAGGCTGGAATCCGTCGCGCTCCATCCCTCTGCATTGCTTGCGCCGTTTGCTGAACGTGGGTGGCTGTGAGTTATGGAATCTACAAGGGGGAACGGTGCGACAGACTTGGCGTGAGATCCCGAACTGCCCCACCCTTCGCGATGCAGCCAGCTGCGGCGAGGGAGTACTGTCGCTGGCTGCCGTTGTTGCGCAACTTGATCTGGTAATCACGGTCGATACGCTGGCAGCGCATCTCGCCGGGGCCCTCGGTGTTCCCGCCTGGCTGATGTTGCAGTACGCAGCCGACTGGCGCTGGATGACCGATAGAAGTGACAGCCCCTGGTATCCATCGCTCCGCCTATTTCGTCAGCCTTCCCCCGATGACTGGACGTCAGTTTTGCGCGATATAGAGGCAAAGCTTCACGGTTGGCTTGGCTCGCAACCGGAAGGCCTCGCCGCATGAGCATCTCGGCAAGAAGGCTGCCGGTGCCATAACCTTCAAGCGGCCTCCTTCACCGGCTCCATCACTAATTCGGCTGCGACCGCGGCTATGCTCTCAAAAAACGCGTTCTCCGCCTGCTCGGCGCGTCGGCCGTAGGTGTGGTCGCGGAACGCCCGAGCGCGGAACGCGCGGCCAATCTGCGCCTTCGCTTCCCCATCGTACTGACTAAGCATGTCCACAACATCCTCAGCACCATTGACCGTAAGAATCTCCCTCCCCGGCTCAAAACACGCGCTCAAACCCGGCCAACGGTCGCACAGCATGCACGCGCCCGCGCCTGCAGCTTCAAATATTCGGGTGGGCGGCGCGAAGCCAAAGTCCGCCATGGACGAGCGGCTAACGTTCAGCACCATCCCCGCCGAGCAGTTCACCCGATTGTGTTCGTGCGTTGGTACATGGCCAATCCAGCGCACATTGTCGGGCATTGCCTTGTCTCCCCAACCCTCGCCGCCCAGTAGAAAATTCCGCTCAGGAGCCAACTTGGCGGCGCGGAAGAAAAGCTCATCCACGCGTGCTTCCCGGTCTGGTAGCCGGTTGCCCAGAAACACAAGATCACAGGCCAGATCGGGGTCCGGATCTACAGGGTAGTGCGTCTCCGGATCGAGCCCGTTATAAACGCTGTAATAAGCGCGCGCCCCTAGCCTGCGGTACGCTTCCCGCGCGGCCGGCCCCCCTCCATAGGTAAAAATTGCGTCATAGCACGGAACCGTTTTGCGAAATGCGTCGTGCGCGTTACGCTCCAGCCGTCCCAGCGTCGACGGAGCATCCACGTCCCAAAAGAAGACAGCGCTGCTGTGCCTCAACTCCGGGACAGCCGCTTCCAGGCGCTCGTCGTCCACTCCCAGGCCACTGTGTTTGATAATTACGTCCGCACCCGAAGCGAGGTGCAACATTTTCGAAACGTCTACCCCCGGTCGGTAAACAATTGACTCAACAAAGGAGAAGTCACCTTCATCACGGTGCTGCTGGCGCCCGCAAGCGTCGGGCTCCGCAAAAGTAATTGAATGCCCCCGCTCTGCGAGGTACTTATACAGGCCGCGATAGTAAGTGGCGGCGCCATTCCAGTAAGAAGAAACAATGCTGGACCCGAAGACAAATAGATTCACTGGAGTAGCCCCTCGCAAATAGATGTAAGTTCCGCAGCTCGATGAGCGCAGGTGTGAAGCGCAAGAATCGTCTCACGCCCGTGAGATGCCAGGGCTTCGGCTTCGGCTGGATCACCCAGCAACTTTTCCGTCGCCTCTATCATCTCCTTCGTCTTGCGCGCGAAGAGGAGGTCGATCGTCTTGAAGGGAACTTTTGGGTGGTCCTCATGCCTAGGTTTTCCATAGCTATCAATCGTTGACAAATTCTCTAAAGGGCCCTCGCGTGTGTTCTATCCACGCGCAGTCACAATGCGATCCATCCATCTTCAGGACACCAGCGGTTGGTGTTGCACCCACGGGACAACCTGCCTCTTCGCTGTGTCTATCCAACCTTCTAGATCAGGAGTCCTTCGCTTCTGCTTACCTCTCAAGCACAACCATGAACGATCGCCGCGCGGCGTCAGAAAGGAAATTATGGGGGAACATCGCAAAAGGAGCATTCTCCGCGGAACAGTCGCCGGCATCGCCGGCGGCCTTATCGCATCATGGGCAATGAACGAATTCATGGCTGGACCAGGCAGAAAAATTCAGCAATCCCTCAGCGACGGCAACTCTGGCCAAAAGCCGGACAACGTCGAGGACGATGCGACCATGAAAGCCGCTGATTCCATTGTGGACATCACCACCGGCGGACGTCATCTTTCTCAGGAAGGCAAAAAGAAGGCCGGCCCAATCGTCCACTACGGATACGGAGCGCTCATGGGAGGCATTTACGGCGGCCTCGTCGAGTATTGGAACGCGCCAAAAGCCGGCTTCGGCGCACTCTTCGGCACCGTGCTGTTTGGCGCGGGGGATCTCGCTGCGGTCCCGGCGCTGCATCTCGGCGCTTCTCCTACCGAGCAGCCGCCGTCAGCGCTTGTTAATCCCTTCCTTGGTCACGTCGTCTACGGAACAGCGGCTGAGCTGTCCCGCCGCGCAATTCGTCCGCTTTTATAAGCGAGCTTTAGCCAACGACGGAGTCAAAGAATCGCCGGAGCAGTTGCCCAACCATTTGCGGCTGCTCCCACGGCGCAAAGTGTCCTGCATCACCCAGCTCGTGGTATTCAGCCCCGTAACCGCCATTCCGAATCGTCTCGGCAAGCAGCTTCATGTCCGCCGGTGTTGACCCCGGATCTTCTCCGCCCGCAAGCACAAATGCGGGCACCCGAATCTGCCGCGCTGTAGCCACGGAATCAGGCCGGGCCGCCAGTCCCTGCTGCACCGCGATGATCGCGTCGGGCGACATCGCTTGCATCATCTCGCGCGCCTCCGCCACTCGCCCCGGATTTCGCTTCCTTGCGGTTGGGCCAATCAGCTTCTCAAGTTGCGCTTCCAGAAAATCCGCCGTCCCTCGCTCGCGAATTTTCGCAATCCACTGCTCTCGCTGTTGTTTCGCCGCGTCCGTGTCCGCCTGCGGCTTGGCGCAGCAAAAAGCCAGCGCCTGCACCCGCTCCGGAATCCTCCGCCAAAGCTCGTAGAGCGTATATCCGCCAATTGAGCATCCCGCGAACAGCGCCCGCTGCATCTGCAATTCATCCAGCAGGCGTTCCACGTCAGCACCCAGGCGCTCCGTGGTGATTGGCCCTTCGCCCGCCTGCGACTGGCCATGCCCGCGTAGGTCGGGCACAATCACGCGATAGCGCCCTGCGAGCGCCTCTGCTGCCGCCAGCCAGAAGCGATGGTCGCACGGCGTTGGATGCAGCAGCACAACTGCCGGGCCTTCTCCCAAAACCGTATAGAAAAGACGAGAGCCTTCCGACGTGTACTCCACGGATTCGAGTGTAAAGGATTTGCAGGCCGCCTTCGCTGGGTGAGAGCACCAAAGCGGCCCGCAAATCGCGGCCCTCAAAGAACTGATCCGAGATGATCGAAGCAGCCCTTCCAGCCATGTTCGTGCCGCGCGCGCGCGTCTTCCGACGGGAACTTCTGGTGCGTCAACGTGACATGGGTCTTGCCCGCATCCTCAAAGAACTCAATAGTGACCAGAGTGTCCTCCACGACGCATAAGCCTCCCTCCGTGGTCCAGGTAAAAACCAGCTTTTCCGGACGGCGAATTTCGCGATAGACGCCGGAGGCGCTGTGCACCTTGCCGTCAGGTTGGATCATTTCGATTCGATACGCGCCGCCCACACGCAAATCCACGGCTGTGCGCACTGTGAAGCTGGGATCAGGCGAAAACCAGCGGTCCAGTTCGGCGGATTCGGTCCATGCGCGAAAAACCCGATCGCGCGGGGCGTTGAAGGTGCGATTCACAATCAGTTCGAGCGGTGCAATGGCTTCGGCTTGCGGCATGACTTTTTCTCCTGTTTAGAAGGTTGTGACTCCGAAAGATAGCGGTCGAGAGCGTCAAGCTGCCGCTCCCAGAATTGGCGGTACTGCGCAATCCACTCTGACGCGGGCTTGAGAGCCTGGGCTGTCAGCCGGCAGTGGCGTTCGCGGCCAACCTTACGTTGCGACACCAGCCCGGCCAGCTCCAGCACGCGCAAATGCTTCATCACGGCAGGGAGTGACATGTTGTGCGGAGCGGCCAACTCCGACACCGTGGCCTCCCGTCGCATCAGGACGCTGAGCATTTCCCGCCGCGTCGCGTCGGACAGGGCGGAGAACGTGGCATCGAGATGAGAAGCATACTTAACCATACGGTTAAGTATCAGATGACACAGCGCCGCCGTCAAGATGCAATTTGTTTCAAAAAGTGCCTTAAGCCGGATTTAACATTCAAGCACTAAGCTGCGCGTGTGAACCGGGAGCCGCTCGCTGCTCGCCCGTGTGCAACGGATGTTCGGGAATTGAAAACTCTTTAAAGGAGAAATGACATGTGTAAGTGGGGAAGATCTCTGGCGCAAATATGCCTGCTGGTCGCAGCGGGGGTGCTGACCGCTTCCGCGCAGGCGAACTGGCAGGTGCTGAACACGTTCCAAGTGGGGGGAAGCGGCGGATGGGATTACGTCACAGTGGATGCGCCCCATCACAGGCTGTTTGTAACACGCTCGACCCACACCATCGCTGTCGATGAAAAGACTGGAAAAGTTCTCGGCGACATCCCGGGCCAGGTCCGGTCTCATGGCGTGGCTCTTGTCCCTAAGCTGAACCGCGGCTTCATCACCGACGGAGGCGGCAGCGGTGCCATCATCGTCTTCAATATGAAAACCTATGCGGTTCTTGGCCGAATCCCCACCATGCCCGATTCAGATGGGATCATCTATGACCCGAAACTCGATGAGGTCATCGCCGTGTCTGGGGACGGTAATGCCCTCATGACCTTCCGCCCCGATATCGACCCCAAGAATGGAAAGATCGATCCACCGATCGACCTCGGCGGCTCACCGGAATTCCTAGCCTCCGACGGAACGGGAAGGGTCTACGTCAATCTCGAGAACAAGGATCTTGTCGCCGTCGTTGACTTGCACTCGCGCAAAGTTGTGGCTCGCTGGCCTGTAACGCCGGGCGGCCACCCAGTGGGCATGGCCATCGATCCCGCCTCGCACCGCCTCTTCGTCGGCTGCCGCAATCCGCAAAAGCTTATCGTGATGAACGACAGGAATGGGGCCGTCGAGGCGTCGCTGCCCATCGGTTCCGTCGTCGATGCCACGCGATTCCATGCAGGCCGAGCCTTTGCAAGCTGCGGTGGCGGCTCGCTCGTCGTAGCTGGCAAGAAGGACGGGAAGTGGGTAGTCGAGGACACGATAAAAACCCCGGAAGGGGCCCGAACCATGGGACTCGACTCCATCACCGACCGCATCTACTTGCCGACTGCTCAGATGGAACCGAATGGAGCCCGACGTCCAAGGCCGAAACCGGATACATTCATGATCGTCGAGGTCGGCCGCAAGTAAGCCGCAAACGCAAAGAGGGAGAGCCAATCGGCTCTCCCCATTGCGTTCAGACTGCGCCGATCTTAGACGGCCTGGACGTTCTCGGCCTGCAGGCCCTTGGGGCCCTTCACAACGTCAAACTGGACACGCTGCGCCTCTTGCAGGCTGCGGAATCCATTTGAATTGATTGCCGAAAAATGAACGAAAATGTCCTCGTTGTTGTTGTCGCGCGTGATAAAGCCGAAGCCCTTCGCGTCGTTAAACCACTTAACAGTGCCTTGTTCCATGATGGAAATGTGTTTCCTTTGAGATATAAATTCGCTTGAAGATTTCGAGGAAGGTGTAGCGCCAGGCATTGCTAAGGAGCAGTACGTGCGGTGTTAAACCCACTCGTGTACGAGCGTATCTTTAGTATAACTCAACCGCGGAACTGCTGAATCATCAACATGATTGACAACCCGCTTACAACAATCGCCGTCACCCAGGCGATGATGTTAAACATTCGCGAGTTGGTGTGTTTGCCCATAAGGTCCTTTCGATTCACCAGCATCAGCATCAACACAATTACCAGCGGAAGCAGAATTCCGTTGATCGCCTGCGACTCAATCGCCCAGTGAATCAGCGGAAAATTCGGAATCAACACCACCGCCGCACCGCCGGCAATCAGGATTCCATACAACCAGTAAAAGAAGGGTGCCTCTTTGAACCGCTTGTCCACGCCGGACTCCACTCCGAGGCCCTCGCATACCACGTAGGCTGTCGAAAGGGGCAGCACTGAAGCTGCAAAGAACGAGGCGTTGAACAGTCCGAATGCGAACAGCAGGAATGCGTAAGAGCCAGCCAGCGGCTTCATCGCCAGCGCCGCATCTGACGCATCCCGGATCGACCCAAGCCCGTGCGTCCACAGCGTGGCTGCGCACGCCACAATAATGAACCAGCTCACTACGTCCGTGAATATCGAGCCTACAATCACGTCCAGCCGCGAGGCCGCATAGTCCTTAACTCGGACTTCCTTCTCAACAATCGACGACTGAAGATAGAACTGCATCCATGGCGAAATTGTCGTGCCAATCACGCTGATCACCAGGAACAGGTAGCCAGTCTCGCTCCACGCCGACCGGCTCGGCAGTTTCACAGTCGCCAGCAGCGCCGTATGCCAGCTCGGCTCTGACAGCACACCGGCGATGATGTAGGCGATATAAAAACACGACCCCGCGAGGAATATCTTTTCAACCTTCTTATAGTCGCCCCGCACAGCCAGCAGCCACACCAGCACAGCCACAATCGGCACCGAAATGTATTTGCTTAAATGGAACAACTCCAGGCTGCTGGCCACGCCCGCGAACTCGCCAATGACGTTGCCAAAGTTCACCAGCACCAGCAGAAACATCAGGATGACGGTGACGCGCAGCCCGAACTCTTCGCGGATCAGATCGCTGAGGCCCTTGCCTGTGACCACGCCCATGCGCGCGCACATTTCCTGCACAACGATCAGAGCAATGGTAATAGGGATGAGGGTCCACAGCAGTTCATATCCAAATTGCGCGCCCGCCTGCGAATACGTGAAGATCCCATTCGGATCGTTGTCCACATTCGCCGTAATGAACCCTGGCCCCAGCACCGCGAGGAACAAAAATATCCGCGTTTTCCAGCCTTTAAGCATGTCGAGTCCTGGGTGACGATTAACAAGCAATAGCAAACGCGGTCAATGGACACTGATCCAGTGATCACCCTCACCACAACCTGCAGAACGTGGCAATCGGTGATTCAGATGAGCGTTGCTTTATACAAACTAACCGAGAAGTTTACGAAAAACGAAATTTACGCATACTAGCCGCGCCACACCGCGTTTCTAACGCTACTGGCTCCTGGCTCCTGGCTCCTGGCTCCTGGCTCCTGGCTACTGGCTACTGCCTGCTCCTCAAGAACCCAATCACATGGTCCGCTTCCACGATCCCCACCAGCTTGCCCTCATCATCCAGCACAGGCAGTGCGCGCAGGTTGTATTTATCGAATAGCTCCGCGACCGCCTGCTGCCGCGCGTCCGCCGCGCATGAAATAAACCGTGCATCGGCAATCGCGTCCAGGCTGGTGTCCTGCGTCGACAGCACCAGCCGCGCCAGGGGAACCACTCCTTGCAGCACCTCGTTCTCGTCCGTTAGGTAAATCTCTGTAATCGTCTCAACATCGCCTTCGAACTCTCGCAGCGCCTTCACCGCATCTGCAACGGATCCCGTCTGCGGCACTGCGACATATTGCGTCGTCATGCGCCCCGCAGCGGAGTCTTCCCGGAACTCCAGCAGCTCTTCAACTTCCTGCCGCTCCTCCGGGTTCATCTCCTCCAGAATCGCCTCTGACCGCGACTCGGGCAGTTCAGCCAACAGATCCGCGGCGGCCGACGGATCCATCTCCTCGACAATTCCCGCCGCCACCCCCGAGTCCAGCGACTGCACCAGCGATTTCTGGACCTTCGGCTCTACTTCCTCCAGCGCGTCTGCAGCGACCTCTTCGTCCAGCGTCGTCAAAATGGCTTCGCGCTCCGCCGGAGCCAGATCTTCCAATATGTCGGCAATGTCTGAGGGATGCAGTTGCGCCAGCCGTTCGTGCTCGATCTTCAGCTTCACCCGCCTCGCGGGATCCACCTCAATCATGTCTACGAACTCCCACGGAATCACCCTTGCCGGAAACTTCCTCGCAAAGGCATCCAGCGTTGTGGTCGGCAGCGCCCCTTTCAGCATCCGCCGCACCGCGCCGCGCAACCCCACCTCTACTTCGCGAACCCGCAGGTCTTCCACATCATCTTGCACAAACCATTGCAGATCCACATCGTTTACGCGAACCACTTTGCGTCCATGCACGTCGATAATCTGGCGGTCCAGCAGGTCCTGTCGCAAAAAGATATATTCGCCGCCGGTCAACGATTGCATTTCCGCATCTTCGCGCAGCTCCAGGGTCCCGCTTGGCAGCGGCCGCAACCCCGTCGCTGGAACCAGCTTTAAGCCGCGGCGCATCTTCAGCACCAGGCCCGCCACCTTGCCCGCATCCGCTCCTGTGCCCACCGCCAGGTCGCTCACGCGCCCGCGCAGCCGCCCATCGGCATCCGTTACAGGCGTGCCGAGTATGGTGGTCAATGTCGGCGAATTGGCTTGTGGATCGCGCATTCGGATCAGTATTGTTCCGCTAACACTCCGCTGAAGTCTATCCTAAAAAACGCCTTTCGGGCCTCGGTGGGCGATTCCATACTTGACATTGTTTCGTCGAGCAAGCAAACTGCCTCACAGGTTTTATCTTTCAGCAAACCCCCAGTTCTAAGGATGTCATGTCGCAGCGCGAGGAAGAGCAATTGGCAGGACAACAGGCAGGCCGCATCACATACACGCTTGAGTCCTCGCTGGACAGCGTAAATAAGGTTGAACAGACCGCCGAGCAAATGGCCAAAAAGGCTGGCATCGACGAGGACGAACTGTTCAAGATCACCATGGCCGTTCGCGAGGCAGCAGTCAACGCCGTGCTCCACGGCAATTCCTATGACCCCGACAAGCGCATCACCGCATCTTTTGAAAACACAGGCGAATCGCTGGTCATCCGCATCGCCGACCAGGGCAAGGGTCTCGACCCCGCATCGCTTCCCGACCCTCTCGCCCCTGAAAACCTTCTGCGCGGTTCAGGCCGTGGCATCTTCCTCATCCGCTCTTTCATGGATGAGGTACACTTCAAGCTGCTACATCCCGGAACTGAGCTGACTCTCATCAAACATCTGGGGACCGCCCACACAGGCAACTAAGGAGGAACTGCAGT
Organism: Acidobacteriaceae bacterium; assembly: GCA_035945555.1. Taxonomy (GTDB): domain Bacteria; phylum Acidobacteriota; class Terriglobia; order Terriglobales; family Acidobacteriaceae; genus Silvibacterium. Next base: position 15,074 of record DASZAG010000161.1, on the reverse strand, counting down.
GAGCATGAAAGTGAGTACCCGTCAGGTGGACGGCGTAACAATTCTGGATTTGAGCGGACGTATCACCCTGGGCGAAGGCAGTGTTCAGTTGCGTGATGCGGTTCGCGACCTGCTCAACAAAGGATCAAAGCACATCCTGCTCAATCTGGGAGATGTGAATTACATCGACAGCTCGGGCATCGGCGAGCTGGTCAGCGCCTATACCACCGCGCGCAACCAGGGCGGGGAACTGAAGCTTCTGAACCTGACCAAAAAGGTTCACGATCTGCTTCAGATCACCAAGCTCTATACCGTCTTCGACGTTAAGGACGACGAAGCCAGCGCCATCGCGTCCTACAACCGCGCATAAAGCATCAAGACTCCGAACGAAAAAAACTCCTTCCCGTGGGAAGGAGTTTTTATTTGCATCGGTAACGCGCCCCGGCTTTTCACTAGAACTTAACTACAGGGGCGTTCTGCGAGCTCGGACTCGCCTCAAAGTACGCATTGTTCGGCTGGAATCCCGCAAACCCCGCCCACATGCTGTTCGGGAACTGCCGGATATACGTGTTGTAGTCCTGCAGATCCTGGTTGTAGCGCCGCCGCTCCACGGCAATGCGGTTTTCCGTACCTTCCAATTGATCCTGCAGCGCCAGAAAATTCTGGTTCGCTTTCAAATTCGGATAATTCTCCGATATTGCCAGCAATCGCCCCAACGCCGAGTCAAGCTGTCCGTTTGCCTTGATCGCATCCTGCGGCGTGTGCGCATTCAGCAATCCCTCCCGCGCCTGGGCAACATTGGTAAAGATCGTCTCCTCGTGTGTCGCGTAGCCCTTCACCGTCGCCACCAGGTTCGGAATCAGATCGGCACGCCTTTGCAGTTGAGTCTGCACATTCGCCCACTGCGTCTGCACCTCCACCTGCTTCTGCACCATCTGGTTTCTAGATCCGATATAACTTCCGGCAATGATCAGCGCTACGATCACCACCACCACAATGATTCCTACCGCTATCCACAACCCTTTACGCATCATCGCCTTACAATCTCCTGACTTTATCCCTAACCTCGACTCTGATCCCTAATCTACCAACTGCCTCCGGCTCCGCCGCCGCCAGTGCTGCCGCCGCCGAATCCTCCAAAGCCGTCGCCACCACCGCCGCCACCTCCAAAGCCGCCTCCGCCTCCGCCACCACCTCCAAAGCCGCCGCCGAAGAACATGCCCAGCAAAAAGCCAATCAGCCCGCCGCCGCCAAACCGCGCCAGAATGAACAGGATCACCAGAATCACGATCCCGACCGACACAATCCCGCCCAGCCCGATCTGCGTCTGCTGCGGCTGGGCTTCCATTCCACCCAGCGGAGCCAGCTTCACCCCAGCATCCGACGCAATGATCTGCGAAATTTGACCGACCGCCAACTCCATTGCGCCGTCAAAATCATTCGACCGAAGCATGGGAACCATCTGCCGCCCAATCTGGCCCACCAGCCCGTCCGGCAGAATGCCTTCCAGCCCATATCCAGTGGAGATAAACCGCTTTCGATCCTGCACCGCAATCAGAATCAGCACCCCGCGGTCCTGATACTGCCCCTTCTTCGCACCCAGCCCCCACTTCTGGTACACCTTCACCGCATAGTCCGACACATCATCGCCGTCCAGCGTTTTCACTGTAACTACGGCAATTTGCGCGTGCGCCTCATGGTCAACCTCGCCGCACACGTAGTCGATCTTTTGGATCGCTTCCGGCGACATCACGTGGGCAAAATCGCTGACGTAATCGGTGGGTTTGGGAAGACTGCTGACCTGTTGGCACACCGCCGCAACAGGCAGCAGCAAAACCAGCAGCGCCAGCCATCCGCGCCGTAGGAATTTCGAGGGCATCGCCTTCATTCTATCGAAGCGCCAAATTCGAACTGGAATCGGCCCCATTCTCCACGAAAATTTGACACCAAACCACGCAATTCAGGTGTACGCTTCTATGTCAAAAGAAGTTCAGGAGGGCAGTTTATGGCCTACTTCGAACGGATTCGAGATGTAATCTCCGGCCCTTTCAGCCCGGATCTGATGCGTCAGCGCACCACGTCCGGCTGGCAGCTCGTCTCCATCGAGTGGCGGCGCGAGGTGCCCGGTGACACGCCGTCCGGCGAAGGCGTCTTCAGCGAAGACATACCCTACGGCCTGCGCATCTCCGACGATTGCCAGCGCCTTGAGGTCGATCCACGGGAGCACCAGGCACTCGTCCTCATGATGGAACTCCTCGTCCAGGACTTCCCGCTCTCCAGCGTCGTCAGCGACCTCAACGAAAAAGGCTTCCGCACCCGCGCCGGCAAAACCTGGAGCCGCATCAGCGTCTTTAACATGCTCCCGCGCCTCATCGAAATCGGCCCTAGCCTCTTTCCATCGCAAGAGTGGGAAGCCCGCCGCCAGAAGTTCGCAAAAATGGTTTGAACAGCTATCAATCCGGGTGGCCCACTCAAGCCTGTTGGCTTGAGTGGGGGCAGCCAGCACTAGGCCTTCACTCCGTGGTTCTTCGCAATCTGCTTGATCATCGCCAGATGCTGTTCAATCACCTGCGCGCCCTGCTCTGCCGCCTGTTTCAACTGCGGGTTCTGCGTCGTCTGAGCCTCTTGGCGGAACGCTGACAGATCACTCTCGTGGTCCTTCACCATGGCCTTGATATAGGTGTCGTTGAAATCCTTGCCCGACATGTTCTGCAGCTTCGCGTTCAGCTTCTCGTCTTTCTTTGAGATTTTGTCCGGAGTTTTCACTCCCATTTGCTGGGCAATCGGCTTCATCTCGTTATCGAGTTGCGAGTGGTCCTGCGTCATCTTCTGCGCAAACTGCTTCACGTCCTGGCTGCTGCTCTTCTGCTCGGCCAGTTGTCCCAGCTGAACCTCGGCCATGCTTCCTTGCATCGCCTTGCGGACAAAGTCCCTGTCCTGCATTTTCTGCATCGATGGGTCCTGTTGCATCGAGCCTTGCTGCTGGGTTTGAGGCGAATTCAAGCCCGGATTCGGGTTTTGCTGTGGCGTCCGCATCCCTCCGTTCGAAGGTTGCTGCTGCGCCATTACCATTGCGCCGCTCAACATGATGGCGCCTGACACCATGAACGTTCTGAGAAGTAACTGTTTCATTGGGGGAATGCTCCTCATTCGGTCAAGATTTTCTTATCTTCTTTAGTTGGAGTGTCCCAGCGCCCCAACAAGCTGCCTACCCACGTGGCTCGGCTCGGCTCCGCTTTGGGATTCACTGAATGCAAACGACTTACCCGCCATCGTAACGCTGGAAAATGCCCGTGGTTTTGTCGGCGTGCTGGCCAGGGACTACCAGCTAAGAATTGGCTACCGGCTACTGGCTATTAGCTGCTCGCCCTTGGCTGCTTGCTCTTGGCGGCTCGCCATTGGCTGTTGGCTCTTGGCTACCGGCTCTTGGCTATATCCTGAAATTTATGCCGAACTCCCAAGCCCTGGCCCCGCCCGTCGCCCCAATCCACCCCGTCGAAACTCGGATTCACAACCGCACGCTCACCGACGACTACGCCTGGCTCCGCGAGCGAGAAAATCCCGAGGTCATCGCCTACCTCGAAGCCGAGAACGCTTATACCAGCGCCCTCACTGCCGAAGATGAGCCGCTCCGCGAGACCCTCTATAAGGAAATGCTCAGCCACATTAAGGAGACTGACGTCTCCGTGCCCTTCCGCGAGGGCCGCTTCTGGTACTACTCGCGCACCGAGCAGGGTCTGCAATATCCCATCTACTGCCGCAAGCCAGGAAGCCCGTCACACCCCACCGAATCCATCGACGATTCCGCCCCCGAAGATGTCATTCTCGACGTGAACGAGCTCGCCAAAGATCAGCCGTTCATGGCCATCCACACGCTCACCGTTTCTGACGATGCCAACCTCCTCGCCTATTCAACAGACAACACAGGGTTCCGCCAGTACACGCTCCACGTCAAAGACCTCCGAACCGGACAGCTTCTCTCCGAGAATGTCGAGCGCACCGGCTCTATCGTTTGGGCCGCCGACAACCGCACCCTCTTCTACACCATTGAAGACGAAGTGCAGAAGCGCCAATACCGTCTTTACCGTCACGTCCTCGGCCAGCCTCACTCTGAAGACGTACTGCTCTTCGACGAACCCGACGAGCGCTTCAACCTCGGCGCCGGCCGCACCCGCGACGGTAAATACCTCATCCTCGAAGCTTCCAGCCACACCACCACCGAAGAGCACTTCCTCAGCGCCGAAACTCCTGAAGGTGAATGGACGCTCATCGAACCGCGCCGTGACAACATCGAGTACTACGCCGACCATCGCAACGGTCTGCTTTACCTCCGCGTCAACGACACAGGACGCAACTTCCGCCTCGTTACCGCGTCCGTGTCCGCACCATCCAGCGCCAACTGGACAGAAGTAATTCCGCATCGCCCAGACGTAATGATCGAAGATGTAGACCTCTTCGCCAGGTTCTACGTCGCCGTCGAGCGCAGCAACGGGCTCCCGCGTCTCCGCGTAGCACACTTTGCCGCCGAAGGCTCAGCCTCGTCGAACTCGCAGGAAATCACCTTTCCCGAGCCCGTCTACACAGCGCATCCACACACCAATCGCATCTTCGACACGTCAAAGTACCGCTACGGATACCAGTCGCTCGTCACTCCCGGCTCCGTCTTCGAGTACGACATCGCAACCGGCTCATCCACCCTGCTCAAGCAGCTCGAGATCCCCGGCAACTTCGATAAGAATCTGTACACCTCCGAGCGCCTCTTCGCTACAGCCGCCGACGGCGCCGCCGTTCCCGTCTCCATCGTCTATCGCAAGGACAAATTCCAACGCGGCAAAAACCCGCTCTTCGTCTACGGATACGGCTCCTACGGCTACTCGCTTCCCATCGCTTTTAGCAGTAACCGCCTCAGCCTGCTCGATCGCGGATTCGTCCTCACCTACGCGCATATTCGCGGCGGTGGAGACATGGGCAAGCCTTGGCACGACGCCGGACGCCTCATGCAAAAGCGTAATACCTTTACCGATTTCCTCGCCGTCACTCATCACCTGCTCAACAATGGCTACGGAGATCCGGCGCGCGTCGCCGCCGAGGGTGGCAGCGCCGGGGGCCTGCTCATGGGCGCGGTCGCCAACCTCGAGCCCTCGCTCTTCCGCGCCATCGTCTCGCATGTTCCCTTCGTCGACGTCATGAACACCATGCTCGATGCTTCACTCCCGCTCACTGTTCCCGAATACGAGGAATGGGGCGACCCCAATCAGCCCGAAGCCTTCGACTACATGCTCAGTTATTCGCCATATGACAATCTCGCGGCAAAAAAATATCCAGCCATGCTAATCAAGACTTCGCTCTACGACAGCCAGGTCATGTACTGGGAGCCTGCGAAATACGTCGCAAAACTCCGTCGCCTCAAGACCGATTCAAATCCGCTGCTGTTTCACGTCAACATGACCGCCGGACACGGAGGCGCATCAGGCCGCTACGACTATCTCAAGGAAATCGCCTTCGACTACGTCTTCCTCATCCGCGAGCTCGGCGTCAATCCATAGCGCAAAAAGAGGAAACCCCGGCGGACCCACGAACCGCCGGGGTTTCATATAGAGGATCAAAGCGGGGGACACTCGTCGAGCTCCCGAGCGACCCTCTGCCTTAGAAGACGTTGCGATGCCATGAAAAAGACGCAGCGGCTCATGAAATATTTTCGATCAACCCCTATTCGCGTGGATCATGTAAGACTCAATCTAGGAGTGCCGGCAAAAATGACCACAATCGAGCTGTCAAAGCAGGCGCGCGCTGACGCAATCGCCTCCATGCGGCGCTATTTTGAGGAAAATCTGGACCCCATCGGCGAACTCCCCGCAGGTTTGTTGCTCAACTTTTTTCTTGAGGAGATTGGGCCGGCCGTCTATAACCGCGCCATCGCCGATGCCCAGGCCCGCTTGCAGAGACACGCGCTGGAATTAAGCGACGAGTTGTATTCGGACGAGTTCACCTACTGGCCGCGACTCGACGCGAAGCGAAAGAGCCGTCGCTAGTTTCGTTCCATCTCCAGCAGCTTCTTCTTGCGCTCCACTCCCCATCGATAGCCTGTCAAAGTGCCGTCGCTGCCAATCACGCGATGGCAAGGCACCACCACCGCCGCAGGATTCGTGGCGCACGCGCGTGCCACAGCCCGCACCGCCGTAGGCTGGCCAATCTCCTTTGCAAGCTGTGCATAGGTCCGCGTCTGCCCTCGCGGAATCGCCCGCAGCGCCTCCCACACCCGCATCTGGAACGCCGTCGCCCGTAGATCCAGCGGCAAATCCAACGCCGCCGGATGCTCCGTCAACTGCGACAGCACCTGATCCAGCATCGGTGCAAGTTTAGGATTCGAATGCAGCCCGGCGGCAGGGAAGAGCTTGCGCAGTTCCGCCTCAGCCTGCTCCCGCGTCGCCGCCATCAGCACCGCGCAAAGCCCGCGATCCGTCGCCGCAACCAGCAACCGCCCCAGCGAAGACGCCCCCGACGCATATCCGATCCTCTGTCCCTCGCCCCGGCTTCGATACGCCCTCGGCGTCATGCCCAGCGGCTCGCCGGAATAAGCCCGCGACGCGCTACCGTACCCCGCCTCATAAATCGCATCGGTTACCCGTGCCCCATCCCGCGCCAGTTGCGCCCGGAACGCTCCCGCCCGCTTGTGCCCCTGGTATTGGTTCGGGCTCACCCCCAGCACACGCTGGAAAACCCGCTGCACCGTGAACGGAGACACCCCCGCCACCCGCGCCAGCTCCGCCAGCTTCACCGGGCGGTCCAGATTCCGGTTCAAGTGCGCGCACAGCGTCTGCACCAGCTGCGCCTCGGGAGCGATCCCCGCCGGATTGCACCGCTTGCATGGCCGATATCCGGCCCGCAACGCCTGCACCAGGTCCCGAAAAAATTCCACATTGCCGCGCACAGGTCTTCGGCTCGGGCACGACGGCCGGCAGAAAACCCCCGTCGTTCGCACGCCATAAAAAAGCTGCCCATCGGCCTGCGGGTCCCGCGCCTGGACAATCGCCCAGGCTTCCTCCGGAGTGGGGTTTGGCAATGGCATCGCTGCGATCATGGTATCTCTCCTCCAACTACATCTGAGGATGCCACGCCGCTCCAAACGAAACACTCCGTATCTTGCTGTCAAAGTCAAAGCGCCGCTCAATTGTGGAACAGGTCATAGGTCGCTCAGTTCATCGACTGAGTCCCGCAGAGAGATGTCGATGGGCCTGCCCGATGGCGTTGAGAAGTACCTGGTTGAAGCCGAGCTTGCGTGCTTGATCTGGCGTCAGATGAAGGTCATCCGCGCATGCTGCGACAACATGCGGCAGATCGAATGGCTCGGCGGTCAGGGTGCCGCTCTTCGCATCGGGCCATAGCTGGTATGGTTGAGGACTCGGAAATGCGTCCTTGCAGTCCTCGTTGGAATGGGCGATGGTAATGGCGCGGAGTGCAGGAACAATCAACGCGCCTACGCTGGTTCCATCCCAAATGGAATCGGAATAGGAACTCCCGCCGGCCGATTTAGCGATGAGGGTCGTCCAGTTCACTTGCTTGCCGGTCGTCAGGTCGAAGACCATAGCAAGTGTGTCGTTATCAGGATGAGCGCCGCCGCAAAAGACGAAGCTGTCAACGGCGACTATGCTCAGGAATCGCGGGCCGGTCATTGTGACGGTTATTGTGCGTTCCAGGTCGCTCTCCATGCCATTCCTCCCGGTCAGAGGCTGACCGACAAGCTTCGCCCAATCGCGATATCTCCCATCGCAATCCTTCAGGCTCTTTGCCGTGCGCTCATTCAACCGGCTAAGGATGGAGTTCACGCTCCGCTCTGCCGGTGTTGAAGGTTGGTCAATCAGCGGCCACGCATCCACGCCTTTTCGCAATTGCTTAATTGGTTCGAGGCTCACTGAATTTCGAGATTGCGCAGGAGCAAGACCTGCCGACAGCATAACGAGCAGCAAAACGATCACGATTCTCACAATGTGTGATCCTATCGGCGGATGCAGGATTCGATTCCACTCTACATGAGACCCCGCAGTCGGGGCATCGCTGACGAGAAGTGGGCTATACAGAAGCTGCCGAATCACCCCAATGATATGGGCCTCCGATCCAGAACAAGGGGCGATCTCAAAGCCAAACGGCATCGCCAAAAACGGCTTGATCCCAGGATTTGTCAAGCGGTGACAGAGTTAACTCGCGCTCTTTCAGCAACTTTCAAATGTCGTTGGGTCGGCAGAAAACCCCCGTCGTGCGCACCCCGTAAAAAAGCTGCCCATCGGCATGCGGATCGCGCGACTGGACAATCGCCCAGGCTTCCTCCGGCGTTGGTGGCCCACTCAAGCCTGCGTTTGGCTTGAGTGGGGAATCTGGCGACATAGCTGTCATCCCCATCATGGTATCTCTCCTCCAACTATATCTGAGGATGCCACGCCGCTCCAAAAGAAACACTTCGTATCTTGCCGGGGAAGTCGCGGCGCCTACCTAAAACTTGAACTCGACCAAACCCCGGTACGGTCTAGGCTGCCCGCTTGCGATGATTGGCTTGAACTGCCAATGCTTCAAAGCCGCGTCGCACGGCTCGAACAGGTCCGGTGGACCCTCTACGACGATTTCTTCGATAATTTGGCCGTCGGAGTCGACCGCAACTCGCATCTTGAATGTCGTTCCAGGCTGAAACGTCCCGGCCACTGCGGGGCTCACCGGATTTGCCGCCATCTTCCGCATTTCTTCGTCGGTCAGGGGTTCAACAGGGCCGAAGGCGCGCGTATTGAGGGAAAATGTCAGCATGCCTTCCGCCTGTACCGCTTGCCCATCCTTCATTGCAGGCTTGAACTTCCATCGCATGAGCTGACGAATCGCAGAGTCGTTGGTTCGTTCGTTTGCTGTGCGTACCGGATGCACTTCGCGGACTTGACCCTCGCGATCGATACTGAAATAGAAGCTTGCTTGGCCGGTTTCGGCTCCATCCAGCGTTTGCGGCCAAATGATGGCTGGCTTTTCTAATGCCAGGTTTAGCAGCTCCGTTTGCGACAAATCGTCAATCCTGATTGGAGGATTGCCTGGAACTTGTGAATCGAGATGGAACAAACTGTCGTTCGGATTCTTCAGCTTTTCCAGCTTTGTGACCTCAGCGGTCATGAAGTCTCCAACTGAAACCATGTAGATGAGCCGCCGAGCGATTCGCTTTCCGTCAAATTTCTGGTAGTCCATCAAATCGACGGAGTGGCCTGCTGCGCCTACCTCTTCCAGTAACCCATACTGCGATCTAAAGCAATGTTTTGCATCGAAACAGACCAGTCCGGTCTCCGTGGATGCCCCGTTCGCCTTGGTCATCAGCATATCGCCAGGTCGGTATTCCGCCAGCAGCGCCCTCGGGTCGACCATCGCGGTTACCAGCGTTTGAATGGCAAGTGGAAAGTAGTCATCCGAATCCTTTTCATATATCGAGTTACCATCGACGATCAGAGTCTGCGTGAAGTCCTGTGAGACAATGCTGCGACGCCACAAGTCCGGTTTCGCCCAGTACATTTCCACCTCGGCAACAGGCGACGGGTCGTGCCCCTCGGTAATAGTTGCCTTCAGATGGAAAGGTGCGCCCCCCTTCGCAATTAAGGTTCCCTGGACTAGCGACGGAGTTTGTGCGATCGCCGGCATTCCAATACTCAGAGCCGCGAACGCAATGAAGATTACGGATAGTCTTGTCATTGTGGTTTCCTGGCGAAGTGTAATACACCTCGACTTCCCCAGTAACCAACTTTGCTATTCAGCCCCCTAAGTCACACTCGGTTCGAATCCACTGGCTAAAGACTCCACTATCGTCCAGCCGATGTTTTCTGAGTTCCCCGGTGACCCGGCATTTACGGAGATCGTCCCTCCGATTCGTTGTGCGAGCTGTCGGCGATCCCGAAGTTACCAGATGCCTCCCCATAAAAACGGAATCCCAATCCAGAACAGGTCATTAACAACGCGCAAGCATCTCCCAGGGTTTGTCAAGCGTTGGTAGAGTTAACTCACTCTCTTTCAGCAACTTCCAAATGCCGTTGAGTTATCCCCAACTTGATAAACTAGAAGAACTGCGCCCGCCAAGTTGTCGAAAAACTTCCCGCTTTGTATCAGTGCATGACTTCAGTCGTGCCGCAAAAACCCGTCTTGTATCGGGGCACGGCTTTAGCCGTGCCGTAAAGAATCTCAAATGAGTGCGGCTTCAGCCGCTGAGGGCGGCAGATCCGCCCCGTGAAGGCCAGAATCAGGCGCTTTGCCACTGGTAAGAAAAATCCACGACCAATGCGAGTGACCACGCGAAGCAGTACGCCCGGACATCCTAATTTCGCCACACTTACCCAACACAGAGCAGTTATGGAGTACGTGCCAAGTCCTTTAGAAAGACGAGCCGCGATCAAAACCTGGCTGGCTTGCGACGCGACAGCACAAAGGCATTGTCCCGCTTGCGGCTGCTCTTGGAGGCGTGCTCGATCTTCTTCCAGAAGCCCACGAAGTAGTCGATGGCCGAGATCGTCGAGACGCCCGCCATGTAGTAGATCCCCACGACCGCGATCAGGTCGATCGGAATCTCGAACCATCCGATGTGCCATACATGCCAGCCGTGGTCGAGCACCACAGCCACCACGGACACGATCTGGATCACCGTTTTCAGCTTTCCCACATCACTGGCCTGAATCGTGAAGCCCTCAGCCGACGCAATCGACCGCAATCCGGTCACTAGGAACTCGCGCCCGATCACCAGCACCGCGATCCACGGCTTCACCACATGCGGGTTGTACTCCACCAGCGTGATGTAGGCAGCGGTGATCAACAGCTTGTCTGCCAGCGGGTCAAGCAGCATGCCCATGGTCGTGATCTGACCGCGGGCACGTGCCAGGTAGCCATCCACGCCGTCAGTGATCGACACCAGGATGAAGAACAGCGCGACCACAAGTTCCTGCTCGCCGTAAAAGCCACCGTGCGGGAAATGCGGAGACAGCATCCAGATAAGGATGGGTACAGCCGCAATGCGGCTTACCGTGATGGAGTTGGGCAGATTCACAATTAGCTCTGCGTTGGACGGGCTTTACCTTCATTATGCACCGCGGAGGACTCGCCCGGTCAGAAGTATCCAGCCCTTGCTATTCTGATGCCCTGAGGAGTGCCGAATGGATATCGTGCGCGGTGCAAAATGGATGATCGCGGCTTGCATATGTGCCGCGCTGCTGGCCGGATGCTCGTCTGACCTGAAGCCCACGAATGCGAAGCTTGAAAAGGGCCTGAACGACTATCTGGCCGATCATAGTGAATGTCTGTATCCACGCGGAATGAGCTTCCCGTACGAGGTGAGCCCGGGCCCCGGCTCAAAGGCCGAAGAAAAACGTATGGACGCCATGAAAGCCGCCGGCCTCCTCAACGAACTCAAGGACCTCGACATGCACGTCGAGCGCTACACGCTCACCACGCTCGGCCAGCGCGTAGCGCCGCGCTTCTGCTACGGACACAAAGAGGTCACATCGGTGGACAGTTTCACCCCACCCGTAAAGCAGGGCAATGTGTTGCAAACCACTGTGACTTTCCACGCCGACATGCACGACGTTCCCATCTGGGCCCGCACCAAGGAGATGACGGACGCTTTCCCCGACATGGGAGCCAACCTCTCCGGCCCGCAGCCCTCACAAATCGTGATGGCCACAGCCGGAGTCGGCTGGCAAGTAAGATAGGCGGGTGGCGGGTGCGGGTGCCCCATGTCTCGGAGAGACATGGGGATGAGCTCATGCATACAAACCGCGCTGCTTGATGGTGAACGCCACGCGATCAATAGCCAGCATGTATGCGGCGATGCGGTTGTTCACCCCGTGCGTGGATGAGTAGCGCACAACGTCGTCGAAGCTCTCCGTCAGGATCGTCTCAAGCTGCTCGTTGACCAGCGCCTCTTTCCAGAAATAGCCCTGGCGGTCCTGCACCCATTCAAAGTACGAGGCGGTAACACCCCCGGCATTGGCCAGAATGTCAGGGATCACGAAGACGTTCTTCTCTGACAGAATCTCGTCCGCCACCGCTGTCGTCGGTCCGTTCGCGCCTTCGCACACAATCTTCGCCTTGATGCGTTCAGCGTTGCGGCTGGTGATCACGTTCTCCGTCGCTGCGGGAATAAGGATCTCGCACTCCGACGTGAACACCTCTTCGCGGTCCCGTGCTTCAGCGCCCTTAAAGCCCAGCACTGACCCGTTCCTTTGCCGATGCTCAACCAACGAGGCCACGTCAATTCCGTTCGCGTTATACAGCGCGCCGTCGAACTCCACTACGCCGATAATCTTGTAGCCCTTCTCTTTCAGCAGCAGCGCCGCGTTCGATCCTACGTTGCCGAAGCCTTGCACAATCACGCGGCAGCCCTCGCGCTGAAGGTGCAAATGCTCGAGCGCCTTGTTGCAGATCACGCTCACGCCGCGTCCCGTCGCTTCACGCCGCCCGCGCGAGCCGCCAATGTTCACCGGCTTGCCGGTCACAATGCTCGTAACGGTCTGCCGCATGTGCATGGAATAGGTATCCATGATCCACGCCATCACCTGCTCGTTGGTGTTCACATCCGGCGCGGGCACATCCTTTTCCGGCCCGATGAACTCAATGATCTCCGCCGTGTAGCGGCGCGTGAGCCGCTCCAATTCTCCCAATGACATCTTCTTCGGGTCGCAGATCACTCCACCCTTGGCCCCTCCGAACGGAATGTTCACCACGGCGCACTTCCAGGTCATCCAGCTCGCCAGCGCTCGTACCTCGTCCAGATTCACGTCAGGCGCATACCGGATCCCGCCTTTGCCCGGCCCGCGCGCCTGCGAGTGCAGCACTCGAAACCCGGTGAATACCTCAATCCGCCCATCGTCCATCGCGACGGGGAAGTTGACCGTGATCTCCCGAGACGGGTATCGCAGCACCTTCCACAACCCCTCGTCGAGGTTCAGTTTCCGCGCGGCAAAATCAAATCTCGCCGCCTGCGCTTCCCATGGATTGATCTCCTGTTCGAGGGTCACCGATGCCATAACTTGTGTCTGCTCCTTTGCCGGCATGCCGTCAAAAATGGACTTCCGGTCAAACCTATGGAGTATAGGCCCGGCCGTTGAGAGTGGGCAAGAGAAACGCTAAGTGACCGGTGACGGTATTGGTGCAGGTCCTGGAGGAAGCTGCGGCTCCGGATCAGGCTCAACAGGAAGCGCGGGTTCTGGTGACGTTCCTGGCTCGGGGCCTGGATTTGGCTGGGGCACTGGCCCGGGATCGATGCCTGGCCCACCCGGTGCCGGTTCTCTTTGAATCGTGCTCATACCAGTGGGAGTCACCCCGCAACTGCACCGGTTGCTTCGGGTGCGGGTGCCCCATGTCTCGTCCTTGAGACATGGGGAATAGCGTTGTGTGCTAAAACGGATGGTTGTGTTTGGAGGACGTATGCGGCGCGCTTTGATTCTGTCTCTTGCTTTGTTCTCTTTCGCTGGCGCAGGGTTCGCGCAAGCTACTAGCGGAGCCTCCGGCTCGCTCACAGTGGACTCCATTCCCACGAGCCTGCAATCGCAAATCGACAGCGCCGCCGAGCAAGTGCTCACCAAAACCGGAGTCCCTTCCGCGTCCGTTGCCATTGTTCAGCACGGTGCCATCGTCTACACCCATGCTTACGGCAAAGCCAAGCTCGACCCGCCGACTCCCGCGACTCCGGCCATGCGCTATTCCATCGGATCGATCTCCAAGCAGTTCACCGCCGCATCCATTCTTCTTTTGCAGCAACAGGGCAAGCTCTCCATCAACGATCCGGTTTCGAAGTACCTGCCCGACCTTACCCGCGCCAACGAAGTAACCATCCGAATGCTTCTCTCGCACACCTCCGGCTATCAGGACTACTGGCCACAGGACTACCTGATGCCGCCCATGCGCCAGGACACCACTGCCCAGCACATTCTTGATGTATGGGGTAAAAAGCCTCTCGACTTCGATCCCGGCACCCGGTGGCAATACTCCAACACCAACTTCGTGATTGCGGGTCGCATTGTTGAGCAGGTCAGTGGCGAGCCGATCATGAAGTTCCTTCAGCAGCACATCTTCCGCCCGCTCGACATGCGCCAGGTCTGGAATTCCGATGTGAAGCAACTTGGTGACACCGACGCCGAAGGCTACGTGCGCTACGCACTTGGTCCGCTGCGCCCCGCGCCGCTGGCCGGGTTTGGATGGATGTTCGCCGCCGGCGAGCTAGCCATGCCCGCTTATGATCTCGCGCAATGGGACATCAGCATTATGGACCGATCGCTGCTTTCGCAGCAGTCCTATGACGACATGTTCAATCCCGTCATTCTGAAGAATGGCGAAAACTCGCACTACGCGCTCGGGCTCTTCATCCGCGATCGGAGTGGGCACCCAGTCTATGAGCACTCCGGCGAGGTGTCTGGTTTTGTTTCGGAGAACATCGTTTTTCCGGATGACAAGGCCGCCATCGTGGTACTCACCAATCAGGATGCGTCGCCTGCCGCGGGTGGAATCGCGCGCGCCATCGCGCCGCTGGTGCTTGGATCGAATACTGGTGAGCAAGGCTCGGCGGCGGAAGCACAGGCGCGTCAGATTTTCGTCGGCCTCCAGCAGGGGAAAATCGACCGCTCGCTCTTCACGTCAAACTGCAACGCATACTTCGACGAGCAGGCGCTCGGAGACTTCCAGTCCAGTCTCGCTCCGCTCGGGCCGCCCGCCACATTCACAGAGACGGCAGAGGAGCTTCGCGGCGGCATGACCTTCCGCGAGTTCTCAGTGGCCTTCGCCAATTCTCCGCAGAAGGTGGAAGTGACCACCTACACCATGCCCGACGGCAAGCTGGAGCAGTATCTGGTGCTCCCTGTGAGCTAGGGAACCGGCGCCCCCGCTTTACAGAGGCCTGTCCGTATAAAGCGTCTTGTCGGAAAGCTCCTGCAGTTCGTAGAGCTTCTTGCCGTGATCGGCCATCAACTGCTCCACATGGTCGTGAAACTCGCCCGGAACGAACAGGAAGATCCGCGGCCCTGCGCCCCACGTCGCCAGCAATCCCGGATCAGCCATAAAGATGTGCGGCGCGTCAGGATAATCCGATCCCCATATCA
>DASZAG010000160.1:0-5011 GCA_035945555.1 Acidobacteriaceae bacterium | reverse complement strand
TAGGAGCAGTTCCACGTGCAGTACTGGCACCCAATGCAGCGATCTGCGCTGTGAAGCACAATTCCGGTCAGCGGATCTTTGGAGTATGCATCTACCGGGCAGCCCGTAAGGCATGTCGGTTCAACGCAGTGGTTGCAGCCCATCGAGAGATACATCCGCATCGTGTCTGGATATGCACCCCCTTCGATTTCACCCACGCGCCTCCAGTCGATGTCTGCTGGATTCCCATTCTGCTCATTGCATGCCACCACGCAGCACTTGCAGCCGATGCACTTCGTCATGTCGAAGTGAAACCGGTACTGCTCGCCTTCGCGCGGCAGTCGCTGCGGCATAGCCTGCGCAACGGAGCCTGAAACAGCGCACGCTGCGCCTTGCATTTTGGAGTCCTGAGCCGGTGTCAGGAGAAACATCTCCCCCGTCTCCGACACTTTTTCGAGCAATGGCAAATGCAATGGGCACTCCGGTGCGTTGAGGTTCCGTCGAAGACACGTATTCCGCGCCCGCGCAGTTACGGTGCGGTAAGAAGCAAACGTTGCTTAACGAACATTCCTGGTGAATCCAGGACTTAGCTCAGCGAGGAGCAATCTGGTCATCCTGTCGGACTGTCACATCGCAGTGGAGTCGACTGGTATACGATCAGAGCGCCCGGTCGTAAGAAAACCGATTGGCGCAACTCTTGAGGAGCCGCTCTCTGAAGTGCTCCGTAAGCAAAGCATACGTCACTCTATACGCGCCACATGAGAAAAGTGGGCGGCTTACGTAAGAACTATGTGCCGGATAAATTTATTTGATATGCCGCCCCGCGTCTGCTCCCTCGGGTAGCATCAGCTTCACACGATTCATCTTGCCGGATCCCTCGAAGGCCGGCGCGATTTCCGGCAACGGTGTGCCTCGTCCTGCGCGCCTCCCAAATGCTTGAAACTACGCCGTCGAGGAGACCGATGCATCAAATTGGCCGCACTAGATCCGGGCACCTGCCTACACTTCTCTCTGCGCTGCTGTACTTCGATGTGAGCTTCATGGTCTGGGTATTGCTCGGCCCGCTTGCGCCATTCATCGATGACCAACTTCGCCTCTCGCCCGCGCAGCGCGGTCTGCTCGTCGCCATTCCGCTGCTCGGCGGCTCCATCTTTCGGCCAATTCTGGGCGTTCTCGGCGACCGACTCGGAGGGCGCAAAGCCGGACTCCTCGGCCTTACCGTCACACTGCTACCGCTCGCGCTGGGCTGCTTTTTCGCGCATCAGATCTGGGAGCTTTATGTGATTGGTTTCCTGCTCGGCATCGCCGGAGCCAGCTTCGCCGTAGCGCTGCCCATGGCCAGCAAATGGTATCCGCCGGAAAAGCAGGGGCTTGTCATGGGTGTCGCCGCTGCTGGAAACTCCGGAACGCTATTGGCTACTCTCTTCGCGCCACGCCTGGCACAGCATTACGGCTATCACGTCGTCTTTGCTCTCGTCGCGATTCCTGTGCTTGCCGTACTGGTCGTGTTCGCGCTCTGTGCTAAAGACAGCCCATATTCTGCGGCTGTCCCCACCCGCAGCGATTACGCGCGTGTGCTGCGCCAAAGCGACGCATGGTGGTTCTGCTTCTTCTATAGCCTTACCTTTGGCGGATTCGTCGGGCTTAGCAGCTACCTTGCGATCTTCTTCTCTGACCAGTATCGCGTCTCGCACGTTCGTGCCGCAGACCTCACCACCATCGTCGTGGTTGCGGGCAGTTTTCTCCGCCCGGTCGGCGGATGGCTCGCCGATCGCCTTGGTGGCTACCGTTTCCTGCTGCTGTTGCTCTCCGCTGCTACCGCGAGCTTTGTCGCTATCAGCACGATCCCGTCTCTCGTCTTCGCCGTCACGTTGTTGTTTTTCGTCATGGGCATGCTCGGCATGGGTAACGGAGCCGTCTTTCAACTGGTACCGCTGCGCTTCGCCCGCGAAGTTGGCATCCTCACCGGCATCGTTGGCGCGGCCGGCGGCCTTGGCGGCTTCTTCATCCCCTTTGGCTTGGGCCTGCTGCGCCAGCGCACCGGCTCATACGGAGCCGGCTTCGCACTCTATGCCACAGTTTTTCTGAGTGCGGGTTTAGTGCTTCTGGCGCTCGGCCGTCGATGGATCACAACCTGGCCTGCCGATCGCGCCCGCATTGCTGCTATCTTTGCAGTGAGACTGCCGGAGTCGCTGCGTGGAGGAGTGCCGGCTGGAGAGTGATATGCCCATGCAAGGATTCAACGGCCTGTGCGTGCTCGCCCTCGAAAGCCGCCGTGCAGGCGAAATCACAAAGCTCATTGAAAATGCCGGCGGCAGGCCCACGGTGGTTCCAGCGATGCGCGAGGTTCCGCTCGAGTCCAACCACGATGCCGTCGCATTTGCGGAGCGGCTCATCAGGGGCGACATCGATGCGGTGCTGTTTCTGACTGGAGCCGGTGCGCGCATACTATTTGACGCGGCGCAAACGCGTTTCGCGCGCGAGGATTTCGTCGCAGCACTGAAGCGGACGCAGATCATTGCGCGCGGTCCCAAGCCGGTGGCGGTGTTGCGAGAGTTTGGCGTTACGGCCAACATCGTTGCGCAGGAGCCGAGCACGTGGCGTGAAGTGCTGGCAGCCATGGAGAACGCGTTCGGTGATAAGCAAAAAGGTCTACGGGTCGCCGTTCAGGAATACGGCGCGGAAAACACCGCTCTTTTGGACGGTTTGCAGATGCGCGGCGTGGAGGTGACACCGGTTCCCGTCTATCGATGGGCGTTGCCCGAAGATCTGACGCAACTACGTTCTGTGGTTGATGCCGTCGTAAGCGGTGGGTTCGATGTTGTTCTGTTTTTGACCGGCGTACAGGCGGCCCACCTCTGTGCGGTCGCGAGAACGATGGGAAAGCTGGAAGCGATGCTGCGCAGCTTGCGGGGCACTGTTATCGCATCAATCGGACCCGACACGACTGAGGAATTGCAGCGTAACGGCATTCATCCGGACTTCACTCCTTCGCATCCTCGGATGGGAATTCTCGTGAACGAGGTTTCGCAAGCCGCCGCGGAGATCCTGGCGCAGAAGCGCGCCTGAGTTGAGTCAGGCCTTCACGTATCGCCTACCAACCACCCGATACTCACCCGAAAGCACCCGCGCAATCGCCTCCGGGTAGGCGATGTGTTCCTGCTCCAGAATACGATTGGCCAGCGTGTGCGAGTCATCGTTTTCGAGCACGGGGACAGTCTTCTGCAGAATGATCACGCCGTGGTCCAGTTGCTCGTCCACAAAGTGGACCGTGCATCCGGCGACCTGAACGCCATAGGTAAAGGCCTGCTCCTGCGCGTCCAGCCCGGCGAAGGCGGGCAGCAGCGACGGATGAATGTTTAGAATGCGCTGTGGGAAGGCCTGGATGAATTCCGGAGAGAGCAGGCGCATGTAACCGGCCAGAATAACCAGGTCCACGTTGTGCTGGCGCAGAGCGGCGATGATCTCGGCGTCGTGGTCGGCTCGCTTGCGTCCGCGAGCTTCAATGACCAACGCTTTCAGTCCGCGCTCACGTGCCGTGGCCAGACCGGCGGCGTCGGCCTTGTTTGAGATGACGACGGCAATTTCGCAGCCCTTCAGTTTGCCCTTGGTGATGTTGTCGGCGATGGCCGCGAAATTCGACCCGCGTCCGGAGAGCAGTACGCCGAGCCGCTTCATCCGTTGTAGACCACCTTGCGGTCGCCCTTTATGGTCTTGCCGATTACGTGGAACTTCTCGCCCGCTCGCTCGAGCAGGCCTTTGGTGCGCCTGAACTTGTCGGCCGGAATGACCGCGATTAGGCCGATGCCCATGTTGAAGGTGCGCAGCATCTCATCCTGCTCCACGCTGCCCAGCTGGCGCAAATGCTCGAAGACGGGCAGTACAGGCCATGAGCCCAGGTCTACCTGCGCGGAGATGTTCTTCGGCAGGATGCGGGGCAGGTTCTCTGTGATGCCACCACCAGTTATGTGGGCCATGCCCGCTACCAGTTCGGCCGCGGCCAGTTTCTGAATCACGCTCAGGTAGCTGCGGTGCGTCTTCATGAGCGCGGCACCGGCCTTTTCTCCGAGGGCGTTCACGTACTGGTCCGGACGGTATCCGGCCTTCTCGAAAAACAACTTGCGGGCCAGCGAGTAGCCATTGGTGTGCAGCCCGGTTGAAGGCAAACCGATGAGCACGTCGCCCGTCTTGATCCTGGCGCCGGTAATGAGGTTGTCCTTCTCCACTACTCCGACGATGAACCCAGCCAGGTCGTACTCGCCGTCGCCATAAAAGCCCGGCATCTGGGCGGTTTCGCCGCCGATGAGAGCGCAGCCATTGGCATGGCATGCGTGGGCGAGTCCCTCTACGACCTTCTCGGTCACTTCGGGGTCGAGCCGACCGGTTGCGAGATAGTCGAGGAAGAACAGCGGCACGGCGCCTTGCACGGCTATGTCGTTGACGCAGTGGTTCACCAAGTCAGCGCCCACCGTGTGGTGGATGCCAAGTTCGAACGCGATCTTGAGCTTGGTGCCTACGCCGTCGGCGCTCGAGACTAGCACTGGCTGCTTGAACTTGGCGGTGTCCAGCTTGAAGAGGCCACCGAAGCCGCCGATTTCGCTAAGAACATTTTTTGTGAACGTCCGCTGCGCCAGGTACTTGATGCGCTGCTTGGCGCGGTCGCCGCTTGTGATATCGACGCCTGCGTCGGCATAGGTGATGGGTGCGCTGGTTTTCTTTGCTTCAGCCAAACAGGTTTCCGATGATTGGGATAAGGCGAGAACTCAGCCGGAAACTCAAGTTTAGCATCGGCCCACTCAAGCCCGCTGAGCTTGAGTGGGCTATGGTCTGATTCGGCTCAGAACCGGAATTCGGGGCCGAAGGTTACGCGCAACTGATTGCGGACTCCATTGTTCAGGTAGGCCTCATCGCCGGCATCAATCCGCAAGCCAATTGGCCCCCAGAAGCCCTCGATTCCGCCGCCCGGGAAGAACGCAAGGTGCGTGCCTGATCCGCCGATACCATCTATTGCGTTACTGAACGTACCGCCTGA
>DASZAG010000159.1:0-11055 GCA_035945555.1 Acidobacteriaceae bacterium | reverse complement strand
GCAACACCAGCAAGGACAAGCCGTGAGCGCAAGCGCGGAGCCAGAGGCAATTTTTCGCAGCTTGTACTCGAGTTCGGGTCACGGCATTTATGCTTCCGAAATGGAGCACTACTTTAAGCAGAACGGGTTCCAGACGATTGCTTTCTCCGGACAGTGGCAGGACTTTGCTCGCGAATTGCAAAAGGGACGGCCGCTGATTGTAGCGCTGAAGCCCGATGATTCCGGCTCGCTGCATTATGCGGTGGTTGCGGGCGTGGACCCGGACCGGCAACTGGTGCTGCTGAATGATCCTGCGCGTCGAAAGCTACTGAAGGAAGGCCGTGCCGAATTCGAGCGCGATTGGAAGGCTACTCATAATTGGACGCTGCTGGCTGTTCCGGAGGCGCCGGCGCAAGCGCATTGAGGCCTTGATTCCCAAAACTGCAGAATCCGCTTACAGATGGCTGCTGAATTGTTGCCTCTGCGCGCTGCTGGTGTGCGCTGCCGGTCAAGCATTTGCGCAGACGCCAACGTCCGCCGACATCCAGAGGTGGATGGCCGCCGGACAGTGGCAACTTGTAGTGGAGCAGCTTAGGCCGGTCGCGCATCGTTCCGCGGAGATGGACTTTGCCTACGGCATGGCGCTCGGCCATTTGCAGCGGTGGCCAGAGGCGGCCGCGGTATATCGCGCCGGCGAGCAACTTGCGCCGCGAGACCCTCGTTTTCCCACCGAGCTTGGGGGAGTCGAATTCGAGCAGAAGCGTTATCCGCAGGCAGCGCGGCATCTGCGGCGCGCACATCACCTGGCGCCAGCAGATCCATACATCAATAACTTCCTCGGCACAGTCTATTTCCTTGAAGGCAATGTGCCGGCGGCAATCCAGTGCTGGAACCGCGTGGGCAAGCCTTACCTCGCCAGCGTGCGCGAAGAGCCTCAGCCACGGGTTTCGCCCGCGCTGCTTGACCGAGCTTTTGCGTTCTCTCCGGCATCCACGCTCACTCTTCGGCAATATTTGGACAGCGTTGAACGGGTGAATGCTCTGGGCATCTTCCCGCTTTATCAATTTGACCTGAGAGCGCGGCCCGACGGTGAGTTTGACATGGTCTTTCGTGGCGACGAGCGGAATGGCTTTGGGAACTCCAGAATCGAAGCGCTCTTTCTGCTGCTGCGCGGGCTGCCTTTTCAGGAAGTCAACCCCGAATATGACAACGCCTGGCATGAGGCCATCAATTACAGATCGATGGTGCGGTGGGACGCGCAAAAGAGAAGGGTGCTGGCAGAGGTCACGGGACCGCTGCGCGACTCCGCGCAAATGCGATATGGGGTGCATTTCGGGCTCAGCAACGAGAACTGGGCGTTGCGCCAATCTTTTACCGGGCCCGCGCCTGTACTCGCAAGCCTGAACCTGCGTCGCGAGTGGCTGGCGATGAGTATTGGCAATGATGGGCGCGACCGCGCGCAATGGAACGTGGGCGCTGAGCTTTCACATCGCGACTATCGCAATGTGTCTGCGGGCCAAGAACTGACACCGCCGATGCTGGCCGCGGGTTTCCAGTTGAAACAGCAAACGCAGGTGACAGCGAACCTTTGGCGCGTACCTGCGCATCGTTTTGTGCTGCACGGCCAAGCGTCCTCGGAGTTGGCGCGCCTGTGGTCGCCGCACGAGGAGACCTTCGCCAAGCTGCAGGCGGGAATGGGATGGCAGTGGTTTCCGCAGGCCCGGGGCGGAGACTACGAGACGGTGAATCAGTTCCGCGTGGGCTCGGCGATTGGGCAGGTTCCTTTTGACGAGCTGTTTGTGCTCGGCCTGGGACCTGACAGCGATTTGCAAATGCATGCCCATATAAGCACGCGCGATGGGCGCAAGGGGAGCGCGCCGCTGGGACGCGATTATCTTTTGGAGAACTGGGAAACCAACAAGAACGTGTACAGCAACGGAATTGTGACGGTGCAGGCTGGTCCGCTGATGGATATCGGAGCTACTCGAGATTCCGGCACTCAGCTCGGTTCGCAAAAGTGGCTTTTCGATACCGGTCTTCAACTCAAGCTGAAGGCGTTTGGTGAAGGCGTTGCACTCTCCTGGGGCCGCGACCTGCGCACGGGCAACAATGCGTTCTATGCAACGGTGCTGCATGCGGTTTGGTGAAGAGGGCCGCTCGAGTCGTGCAACTAAGTCAGGCTTAAGAGCAATAACGAGTTATACCTTTCAGAAAGCCGAGTGGGCAGATAGCTTTAACGGCGGACGGCCCTGCCTAACTCTGCAAGACTAGAAAAATATTTAAATTTCTGCGCATATCGCTTGCTTTTCTTCGGCGAGTTATGGCAGAGTATCTTCTGCACAGGAGACGTTCCATGCGAATTAAGACTCATAATTCGACAGTATGGCGGCCACAGGCGGAAGTCTGTGACGGCTCCGGAACGTCGTATCTCAAGTTTAGATAGCCTGATCCTGCGTTTTCCCTCAAATGCTTTTTGCTGAGTGGTGAAGAGAACAGCTTCATCGACTGTGAATCGGCGCCTGCTTGCAGGCAGCTGTTGTCGCTTGTTCCCTCAGCAGATTGTGCAGGGCCGGTGGCCGCAAAACAAGTGAAGCAATGCACTGAGTGGCGAAGAAGACAGTTACTTCGCTTGGACCGAAAAAAGAATACTGTCTTCGCTTGATCCCTCAGTGAGTTACTTCAAGCATCGGTGGCGACAGAGAAGAGTTACTTCCTCAAATCAGTCAGCAGGGAAGGAAACCCTGCCAGAGCAGAGAGATTCCGGGACGAGGGCGTAGCCCTGAACCACAAAGGTACCGGCGGTCAAAATGGCTCTGAACTCTTTTCGATAAATCCCCGGTGCAACTTAGAATTCAGCCGGTGGCGCAGATAACAGTTACTTCGCCTCGTAAGCCGGAGGTTGCAGGTTCGAGTCCTGCCGCGAGGTAACTCGCGTAGCTCAATGGCAGAGCACCGTGGTCTGTTATCGACTTATTCCCCGGCTACTTAATTCCGGCAGTGTGCCGGACAGGAAGGTTTTGCGATGGGCAAGGGATATGTAAAGGGAGGCACGCCTGTAGGGACAGCGTCCTTGTGCCGCAGTTGCAGGAGCGCCCACATTTTGAGCGGATACAGAGAATCAGAGATGATGGTGGTTTGTACGGCCGGCTATCCGGACTTTGTAGTGCCGTTTGTCGTACGTGAGTGCACGGGATTCATAGACAAAGCGAAGCCCGACTGGAACGAGATGAAGAAGTTCGCCCTCGATATTTCTCCGGTTAAATTCGCGAAGAAGGTTGGCTTCCGTTCGCAGGAAAAAGGGCGGGAGAAAGACGGCGTTACAGCCATCAACGATTGAGAGACGGCGCCGGTGGCGCAGACAACAGATACTTCACGGTAGCGATGCAGGTTCGAATCCTGCCGCGGAGTTTGCAACTCGGTCGTGCAAATCCGCGTAGCAAGCTGTTGTCGGTTATTCCCCGGCGTCGTCATCAATACAACTGATGTAACAACAGCGATCGCGCCGGTGGCGCAGATAGCGGATACTTCGGACCGATTGGCGCAGGTTCAAATCCTGCCGTGCGCGCAAGCTCACGTAGTTTAGCTGGCTAGAACATTCGGCTAATAGGACTGCTGTCGTTTATTCCCCGGCGTAGCAAGGCAAAGGAAAGGAGGAGCAAGTGGCACGTTTGAATATTTTGAAGCTGGCGCACCTGGCGCCGCGCACTCACGAGGGTGCGCCTGCAAAGCAGATTACCGACGAGCAGGCTCTGCGGCGCAGCGTGATGGCCTGCCTGTTGTGGGAGAACCAGTTCTACGAGGATGGTGTAGAGATCGCGGGGCGGATTCGCGAGTTGGTGCCGAAGGTTGAGGCTGCGAAGGTGGCGGCTTTGGCAGTGGAGGCACGCGAGGCAATGAAGCTGCGCCACGCGCCGCTCTACCTTGTCCGCGAAATGGCGCGCCATGCAACGCATCGCGGATTCGTATCCGAGACTCTTGCTCGCGTGATCCAGCGTGCGGATGAGATGGCTGAGTTTGTGGCTATCTACTGGGCTGATGGACGCGCTCCGCTGAGCGGACAGGTGAAGAAGGGGCTGGCGGCTGCCTTCCCGAAGTTCGATGAGTACGCTCTGGCGAAGTACGATCGCGCCGGTGCGGTTCGGCTGCGGGATGTTCTTTTCCTGTCTCACGCCCGTCCGCGAGATGCAGCTCAGGCTGCGCTGTGGAAGCGCCTGATCGACGGAGAGTTGGCGACACCCGATACGTGGGAAGTGGCGCTTTCCGGCGGCGGCGACAAGCGGGCAAGCTGGGAGCGACTGCTCAGCGAGCGCAAGCTTGGGGCTCTCGCCCTGCTCCGCAACCTTCGTAACTTTAAGGATGCGGATGTCAGTGAGGAGCTCGTGCTGGGTGCGCTGACGGCCATGAAAACTGACCGCGTGCTCCCGTTCCGGTTTCTTGCTGCTGCGCGTTATGCGCCGCAGTGGGAGGAGGCGCTGGAGCGTGTTATGTTCCGCTCGGTCGAAGGACGCGAGAAGCTGGCGGGCCGGACGGTCCTGCTGGTGGACGTGTCCGGAAGCATGACGGCGCCGCTGTCTGGCCGGTCTGAGATGCTGCGTACCGATGCGGCGTATGGTCTTGCGGTGCTGTTGCGCGAGATCGCAGATGAGGTGAGTTTGTACACCTTTTCCGACACGCTGAAGCGGGTGCCGGCCCGGCGCGGATTCGCGCTGCGGGATGCGCTCGACCAGAGCCAGCCGCACGGCGGCACGCAACTGGGTGCGGCTCTGGAGAAGATCGATGAGCGGTACGACCGCATCATCGTGATCACCGACGAGCAGTCGCATGACCGTGTGCCAGCGCCGAAGGGTCGCGGCTATGTGGTGAACGTAGCCAGCTACCGTAACGGTGTGGGATACGGAGCGTGGACGCACATCGACGGCTGGAGTGAGTCCGTTGTGGAGTACATCCGCGAACTAGAGCGCGCCGAAGCACAGTAAACTCAACCGAAACTGAAGCGGCCGGCGAGGAGGCGATCTTCGCCGGCCGTTTCATATTGGTTGTCTCAGCAACTTAGTTCGGTGTGGGCGGATCCAAGTGGTCGATTACGACGACTTGCACGGGCTCTTTGGAGGGTTCGAGCTTGAGGCCCAACTGATCATGCAGCGCGGTGATCAGGCCGGGCGCGTCGGAATCGGGAGCACTGCCGTTGTCCTGGCTTGAGTGCGCTTCCATTTCCTGTTGCGCCGATGCCCACTTCAGATACCAGTCATACTTTCCGGTGAGCCCGGTTTTGTCGACGACGAGGCATCCTCCGGCTTCCTGCTGTCCCGTGAGCATGGAGGCCAACTGCTCCATGGTTCCGCCGCCCACGGCCATCTCACTGCTGGTTCCGTTCATTCGCTCCATCATGGCGCCGGGTGGGAGCCGATGTGGCATTTTGCTTGGCATGTCAGGTGATGGGGAAGCAGCATCCGGGTCTGGCGGAGGAGCGGGAGTGGCCGACGCTGTGGGTTGCAGCTTTGGACCTCCTTTGGCCACCACCAGAGCGTACACAGGCATTTCGCGCATCTCCACGTGCATCTTGAGATGAAAGCGATCCCGCAGGAGGGCCTGCATCATGAGAGCCATGTGGCGATCGCGATCCTTGCGCGATAGAGTCTTACTCCTTGCCACATCGTCTGGGTCCATTTTGGTCAGTACGTCGAAGTTCTGATTGAGCAGAGCCTGCGGGCCGCCCGCCAGCTGGGCGTCGCAATGAGCATCGAAAGCACCGCGGATGATCTGGCTGAGTTGGACGTTGTCATAGCGCTCGCCGTCAGGAGTCCACCGGATTCCCGACCTGTCTGCGTGCGCTGCCGGCTTGACCGTCGCTACTTCGAATGACGGCAGAGTCTCGCCGTCCTTAGGGAGGGTGAGCTGCGCCCGCATGGGAGCGACATAAAGAAGTGACGGCACAGCGAGAGCTGCGACCACGCGAAATATGGGCATTCCAAGGGATCGCATTCCAGTACCTCCGCGGGCCCCGTAACCAGCACGACGATCAGTATAGGATGATAGCCCGGCTGTCTCCTTGGACGAAGCTGCGGACGCGCTGGGGTGGGGTTAAAGCGGAATATTTTCGGGGCTCGCAAGTGGAGAAGAGAGCCGAAGTGGTTATTTGTCTCGTTGAGACGTGTGACAAGTCCGCATCAAAAACGCTGCCGCGTCAGCGCGTTCCTGGGATACCATGTGAAGCAACTCCAGAAGGCTATTCCCAATGACCCATCGGTTCGCCGGCGCGCTCGTCGCCAAGTTGTGTCTCATTGCTCTCATTCCTATAACAACAGCGTCTTTGAAGGCCCAGCAGGCGTCCTGGCCGCTCGGCGGGCCGGCATTCAGCGCCTCAGTTCAGGACATTCGAGATGCCGCCAGCAAAGTGACTGCCGAAAAATTTGCGCTTGTGACAGTCCTGTTTGAACGCGAAGCTTACGCCATCGATGCCGACGGCCGGGTCGACTACCGTCACACGATGATCTATCGCATAGAGGACCAGGCCGCCGTCGACGGCTGGAGCGAGGTGGCTGCACGCTGGGAACCGTGGTATGAAAACATGCCGGAGATCCATGCCCGCGTAATCGATCCTGCCGGGAAGGTAAGCGAGCTCGATCAGAAGACAGTGGCAGACGGCCCCGCCAGCGAACAAGACGTGGAAACCTATACCGACGCCCGTGTTCGGAAAGCGCCGCTCCCGGGACTCGAAGTGGGCTCGATTGTCGAGCAGGAGATCAGGATCGTCGACAAAAAGCCATTCTTTTCCGGCGGTGGCGTTTATCGCGACTACTTCTCGCGCCCGGTGCCCATTGTGCGCGAAGAGCTGACGATCTCCGTACCCACGCAGAGCCATTTGCAGTACCGTGTCCACTCCATGCCGGGGGTGAAGGTCAGCGACTCCACGCACGACAGCTTGCGCACCCTCAGCTTCGACGAGCCCTATCAGCCAGCGCAAGCCAGTAGTGATATCGATTTGCCAACGCATGAAATCACCTTTCCAATGGTGGAGTTTTCGACCGGCGAGTCGTGGTCGTCCGTCGTGAGCGCCTACCGAAAATTGGCAGAGCCACAGATCGATCTGGATCAGGTGAAAAACCTAGTGCCCAGCGCCAATGTAGGCAGCCGCATGCAGCGCATCGAGCGCGTAGTCAACTGGCTCGACCAAGAGATCCGCTATACCGGCGTCGAATTCGGGCAAGCCACCCTGCAACCGCAAGAGCCGGCAGAGGTCTTGAAACGCCACTTCGGCGATTGCAAAGACAAAGCCGCGCTGCTCGTCACCCTCCTGCGCTCCAACGGCATCCCGGCTGATTTGGCGCTACTCGATGCCGGTTCCGGTGCGGATGTCAACTCCGATCTGCCGGGCATGAATCAATTTGACCATGCCATCGTCTACGTGCCAGGCGAGGGCAAGGATGCGGCGCTTTGGATTGATGCAACAGATCAATTCGCCCAGGTAGGAACCTTGCCGCCAATGGATCAAGGCCGCGAGGCGCTCATTATTGCCGATGGATCTGCCGGCCTGACGCAAATCCCCATCGACAAACCAGAGGACAACCTGCTGGTGGAGAAGCGCGACGTTACGATGTCGGATTACGGTCCAGCGCACATTACAGAGACTTCGCTCACCCATGGTCCGGTGGACGCGCAGTACCGCCAGGACTTTGGCGGCGCGGATACTCGCGAACGGCGCACCAATCTGGAAAATTTTGCCAAAACCTACTATCTCGCAAAGACTCTCACCAGCGTATCGCGCGGCGATGCGAAGGATCTTTCCCAGCCCTTCACCCTGAAGCTCGACATGGCCCAGGCCAAGCGCGGCGACACCGACGTTGCCGATGCCGCCGTGGCCATTCCTTTCACCAGCATCTTCAACCGACTTCCTGCGTGGTTCAGAACCGATCCCGGCACCAGCGGTATTAAGCTGACGCCGCAGCAGGAAGACAATCGCAAGCGCGCCGTGGCCGCGCGCGCCGCCGATTACGACGTGGTTCCATTTGCCACCGAATGGCGTTACACCATTACGTCGCCAAGGGGCTTTGCGCTGCGCGCTTTGCCCGAAGACCGCGACACAGCCATGGGCCCGGCCCGCTTTACGGCTCACTTTAACGCCGACAGCAACGGGATCGTCACCGCCGTGCTCCGCTTCACGACAACCAAGCCACGCTATACAGTCGAGGAGGCACTCGCTCTGCGCGATGCTTTCCTCGACGTCTCGAAGCAGGACATGATCACGATTCTCTTCGATCAGGTGGGATCGAAGCTGATGGCCGCCGGCAAATTCCGTGAGGCTTTTTCCGCTGATCGCGAACTGATCGATCTGCATCCCCACGACGGGGTGCCCCACGCACAGTTTGCCAGCATCCTGCTTCAGGCGGGCCTCGGCGATATGGCGCGGAATGAGGCGCGTCTGGCCGTGAAGCTCGATCCAACCTCTATCATTGCCTTCAAGACACTGGGCTGGGTCTGTCAGTTCAACGATATTGGTGTGCACTGGGGATATGGAGCTGATCGTGACTGCTCAGAAGATGCATACGCGAAAGCCGCCGCACTCGACAGCGACGATCTTGAGACCGCGGTTGATTTGGCCATGGCTCACGAATATGACGAGCAAGGCAATCACTACGGTCCGGGCGCGCATCTCGACCAGGCCATCGCCGCATTCAAGGCCCTCCGCCAGAAGGACAAAGCTACGGCGGATAAGTATGAGGATTATCTGCTTTGGGACCTGCTCTTCGCACACCAATATAAGGAGCTGCTCGCCGATCTCGATGCGCTGCCCTCATCCGCCGGCCGCAATGCCCTTGCGGTTGCTGCCGCGGTAGCCCAGGTTGGAGGCGATGACGGCGTAAAGGCCGGCATCGACCGCGCCAACCGGCAGGACGGGAACACGGAGGCCCGCAGCGCCGCGCTGGCCGCTGCCGGTGATCACCTCGTCAGCCTGCGTTTGTACCCTGAAGCCGCCGGCATTCTTTCCGCTGCCGCCGAGGGCCAGAGCGATTCCGCGCATGTGCTTCAGAGAGCCAGCATTTTCCGCCATCTGGCTCGCTGGAATGGCGACTATCTACCGTCAACTGATCCGCGCAGCGTGGTGCAAAAGATGATGTTCACGGCCCTCGACGGAGACTTTAGCAGGCAGACTTTCGAGGCGCTTCTCTCCCGGCATGCCTACGGCTCAGACGAAGAATGGAACAGGAACCTTGAGAGCAATCGAATTGAAATTGAGGGCGTGCCGCATCTGATTTCCGAACAAACGGGCGTGCCCCCCGCTGCCTTCCTCGACCTAGTGATCGAGAACATGAAACTCAGCGCCGAGGGAAGCGACGAGAAGGGTTACATCATTTCGCTGCAGAGCCTACTCAGCAAGGGGCGCCAGTTTTTTGTGAGCAAGGATGACGGCCGCTATGCGATTGTCACCGATGGAGAGCGCGCATCGGAGGCCGGCAATGAAGTGCTGTATCTCCTGAGCCAGAAGCGAGATGCCGAAGCGCAGGCTTTGCTCGACTGGATGCGCGAGCGCGTTCACCTTGGGGGTGGGGATGATCCGCTTTCCGGTCCGCTGTTTCCACGTTTCTGGACATTGGGCAAGCAGGGCGATGAAGCCACCATGCGCCTCGCCGCCGAATCACTCATCGCTGACACTTCCGCCATTGAGCAGTACCTTCCGGAGATTCACGCAGCCTGGAAATCCGCAGCCGGCGACGAGGCAAAGCTGAATCTGGCAATGCTGCTGGCTAACGGCTATTACCGTGCCGGTGACGGCCAAAGGCTGAAAGAGGTGAGCTCAGAAATTCTTTCGAAATATCCCGACTCCTACACAGCGATCCGATTCGCGGGCAACGCCGATGCACTGCTCAAGGATTGGAAGGGCTGGGATAATATGCTCGACACGCGGATCGCAAAACGCAGCGACGATGAAACGCTGCTGCGTATGAAGGCAATTGCGCTGCAGGTGCAGGGCGACTATGCCGGTTCCCGGCAGATGGAGCAGAAAGTCATCGATCTGGGCAAAGCCACCGCTGCCGACTACAACAGCTACGCATGGAGCGCGCTGTTTGACGGCAAGGTCAATGGCGATATCACCAAGGCTGCGCAGCAGGCGGTGACTCTCTCGAACAACTCCAGCTTTGCCGAACTGCACACATTAGCCTGCATCTACGCCTATCAAGGCAAGACGGCGGAAGCCCGCGATCTTTTATTGAAGGCGATGAAGGCGCTCAATCAGGCGTATGCGAATCCTGAGGTATGGTTCGGTTTCGGCATGATCTACGAGAAGTATGGCCTGGACGATGCTGCTATGAAGGCTTACAGCAAGGTGGAGAAACCTGACGGCGCAATCCTAGCAGGCAGCACCTATGTATTCGCACAGCAGCGGATGCAAGCACTCGGCAATCACGAACCGTCAAAAACCTCGTTGGCCGAGCGGTAGAAGAGGGAGCGGAGGCAGTAGTTTCAGGCAGGCGATGGTACGGCCATCGCAGGCTGCTGCGCGTCCAGAAGCCTGGAATAGTCGGCCATTTTGACCCAATAAACCACCCACAAAACCAACGTGCCGAGAGCTGCTAATACACCAAGAAGGGGAATAATGCTGCAGCAGGCGCAGATGCACAAGCTTAGACCAATGGCTTGACCGGGCATCGGATCAGTGACGTAAATTCCTCTCCTGGCGAACTCGTTTCGCAGTGATTTGGCCATGCCGAGCACGATGAAGAAATCGAATACAAGGTGCGCCACGGGCACGAGGTGAATCCAGATCAGGCCTCGATCCAAGGTTAGCGAAGCGGGCGCGCACTTCTTCAGCGCCTTCCGCAGAGTGAGGATGTAGAAGATTCGGGGGATCAGCATGACGACGTAGATGAAAAAAAAGGTAGCGAGGAAACGAGCCAATAGATCGCGATTCATCTAAGCCCCCCCGGCAGCGGCTCGTAATTCACCTTAGAGAACTCGGCCTAATAACCAATTAGGCCTCGAATGCCATGCATGTCAAGGGGCATGTTACTCACATACTCGGGGTTCGAGACTGCACAGCACCTTAAGGATTTTCCAGCTCGGCTTGGGATCAAATTG
>DASZAG010000158.1:0-3007 GCA_035945555.1 Acidobacteriaceae bacterium | reverse complement strand
ATTGAGTGTACTGCTCGTCAACTCACCGTCGGCCTCATCTATCTCGTCCATCGACGGCTTTATCCGATCGTAGTATCGCTGCCCCTGGTCAGTCAGGGTCACGCTGCGTGTGCTTCGGTTGAATAGCGCAACGCCGAGGCGCTTCTCAAGGGCACCGACGGCTTTGCTGACCGCGGGCTGTGACTCTCCGGTTCTACGCGCCGCGGCAGAGAAGCCGCCCGCCTCGACGACGGCCATGAAGGCGTTCAATTCCTGAAACCGATTCATCTCATTCTCCCACGGCATCAATCTCATGAAACTTTAGCTCATTATCCTTCCTTTTCGCATGGACTAGGATCGGGCTCAGTTCGAATCACCAAGTCGTGCTTCATGAATACTCTCGCAGGCAAGGTTGCCGTAATCAGCGGCGGAGCAACCGGGATCGGTTTAGCCATCTCCCAGCGGTTCGTCGCCGAAGGCGCTCACGTCTTTTTCTTCGGCCGTCGCCAAGCCCAGCTCGATGAGGCCGCCAAACTGATCGGACACGGCGTCACCGCCATCCAGGCTGACGCGGCGAACCTCACCGACCTCGAACGAGTCGCCGCGACAGTGAAGATCGAAAAGGGTGTCGTCGACATCATCGTGTCGAACGCGGGATATACGGAACAGGCTTCGATCGACACCATCACGCCCGAGCACTTCGACAAGGCATTCAACCTCATGGCCCGCGGCCCCGTCTTCCTGGTGCAGAAGTTGTTACCGATGATGACCGGCGCCGGATCGATCATCCTGATCTCGTCGGCCATGCACCTCATGGGCATTCCCGGCCATACGGCCTACGCTGCGACCAAAGCGGCGTTGCGCTCTTATGCCCGGACATGGGCAGCAGAATTCAAGGATCGCGGCATTCGCGTCAACATGCTCAGCCCCGGTGTAACCGACACTCCGATCCTCGACTCTCAGTCGGCCCCTCGTGAGGATCTGGTGAAGATGTATCAAAGCATGGTTCCCATTGGCCGGCTCGCTCGGGCCGAGGAAATTGCCAGCGCGGCACGCTTCCTGGCGTCCGACGAAAGTTCGTATGTGACGGGCGCGGATCTGATGGTCGACGGTGGCATCGGCCAGGTCTGAGCTCCTGGAGCTCAGCGAAGAGAAGCTCCTCCCCTCAATTCATGCCTTTCTGCTCCGGAGACATGCCGTGCGCAATCTTCACGTCCTGTTCGAATCCTACCGGCTGAATGCCCTGAACCTGCCGAACCGCGTCGTCATGGCGCCGATGACTCGGTCCATGTCTCCAGGCGGCGTGCCTACCGCCGAGGTCGCCGACTACTATCGCCGCCGCGCGGAGAATGGCGTCGGTCTCATCATAACGGAGGGAACCGGAGTAGGCCGCCCTGCCGCGGTCAATGACCCTGATATGCCGCATTTCCATGGTGAGGCGGCGCTCGCCGGATGGAAGAGGGTAGTGGACGAGGTTCACGCTGCGGGCGGGCGCATCGCACCACAACTGGTTCATGTGGGACATAAGCTCTCCAACTCGGCGCAAGGTTGGATACCGCCTGCGCCCTATGAAAGCCCCTCCGGCCTTTCAGTGACAGGCGAACGTGTCGGCCAGCAGATGAGCGAAGCCGATGTGGCCGACACCATCGAGGCCTTCGCGCGCGCGGCGTCGGATGCCGAGCGGCTCGAATTCGACGGCATAGAGTTGATGGGCGCGCACGGATACCTCATCAATCAGTTCTTCTACGACCATCTCAATCTGCGCAACGACGAATACGGCGGCTCCACGCTAGTCGAACGATCTCGATTCGTGGTCGAGGTTCTGAAAGCAATCCGGTCGGTGGTATCCCCCGGGTTCCCGGTGATTCTTCGCCTGTCACAGTGGAAGCCGAAGGACTTCAATGCGCGACTGGCCGAGACGCCGAAGGCGCTGGAACAGTGGCTTGGCGTACTCGTTGAAGCAGGTGCGAATGCTTTCCACCTATCGCAGCCGAAATTCTGGCAACCCGCCTTTCCCGAAGTCGATGGGGAGCTGAACCTTGCCGGCTGGGTGAAGAAGCTCACTGGCGTCACCGCGATAACCGTTGGCGCAGTTGGCCTGTCTGGCGATGTCTATGAATCCCTTGCCGGTAAGAGCGCCCGGCCCGCGCCGCTGGATGGGTTGCTCGCGCGGCTGGAACGCGGCGAATTCGACCTGGTTGCAGTCGGGCGCGCGCTGCTGCAGGATCCTGCGTGGCTTGAGAAGGTACGGCAACGTCGCGTCGATAGAATTGCCGACTTCACGCCGAAAGCCTTCGCTTCCTTAAGTTGATCAACGCGGGCGTGGTCGGTGCAGATACGCGGCGCCATGTCCCACTGGCTTCAACGCGTATGGCTCCAAATTTTTGTTTGGTGGTGGCCAGGGGCGGAATCGAACCACCGACACGCGGATTTTCAGTCGGAGTAAGGCGGGTATAGGGGTTTATCAATCAACAACTTGCAGCGCTTGCCACCCCTCATCCCATCCCCGCCATGGCACATTCCTGGCACACCCAATCTGAGCTCGACACATTGCCGGCACACCCTCCCTAGGCGTGGTGCTCGCGGCCGTTACGGCCGCTTGGCGACGACTTTCCCCTTCTCCCAGACATAGAGCGGCGTCCCATACATCCGGGCTGTACGGCGGGCATTCTCGCCGGCGCGAAGCAACGCGCGCTCGACACGAGCGGCAAGCTTCGGATTCCGATTGGAGCTCGTGCTCTTGCCTGCGCTTTTCGCCTTCATGCCCCAGACTCTATCAGCTTCGGCCGCCTGCCGGAATTATCATACACGGCCCGCGTCTGCGCGGGGCGATACCCTCCAGAGGGCTCTCCAACTTCGAGAAAAACAACGAGGTACGTCAATCGTTGGCCACTCCCTCCCTGTCGTATCCTGGCAGCTACGCCCCAGCGGCGCCGCGTCTGGTCAATGACATGGACAGACCAATGTGTCTCGGTATGCGCGCGCGCACTATGAGCGATCGAGCGCGCTGCGACATGTCGGCTCAGGA
>DASZAG010000157.1:0-2097 GCA_035945555.1 Acidobacteriaceae bacterium | reverse complement strand
GAGCCATGTTCGCCTGGGCCGCAGATTCTTCAGGAGCTTCATAACGAAGCTGGGGCGCGCCGCAATGCGGACAAAATATATCCGGCTCGTGAACCGCTCCGCTGCAGCGATGGCAAACCTGCTCCATACTTTGACCCTATCCTAGTGAAGGATGGAGTGCAATGCTCCCGGCGGGTTCAATCGCCAATCCCCAGAATCATCAAACAGGTGAGCAGGCTCAAGACAAGAGCGAGACCCGAAGGCCACTTTCGTTCATCAAAAATTAGGCCGGCTGCGGCGACGAGGACACCTGCTGGCGCGAGGGAGACCCAAATATACATGAATGTTGCCGTCCACCAATGGGGCGGATAGATGCGATTCGCCAACGCAAGAAGAGGAAAGGACAACCAAACCATGGCAACGCACAGAAAGCTACAAACAGCGATTCGGCGTTGGCGCATTGTTTCTTCCATCTGATTTACCACCGACTTGTTATTTATCCTTTGCCGCACACGATACACTAACCTTCGCATGAGCATGAAGACCGTCTTTCTCTTTCCCGGACAGGGTTCACAATCGGTGGGCATGGGACGCGAGCTCGCTGAAAAATATCCCATCGCGAAACAGACCTTCGAAGAAGCCAACGATGCACTTGGCTTTTCGCTCTCACGCCTCTGCTTTGAAGACCCGGAGGAACAGCTCAAGCTCACCGAATTCACGCAGCCGGCCATCTTTACCGTGTCGGTCGCGGCGCAGCGTGTGCTTGCCGAGCGGCACATTGTTCCGAGCCATGTTGCCGGTCACTCTCTTGGTGAGTATTCTGCGGACGTCGCAGCCGGCGTACTCTCGTTTACTGACGCCGTAAAGACCGTGCGCAGCCGCGGTCGTTTCATGCAGGAGGCAGTGCCCGCAGGACAGGGCGCAATGGCTGCTATCCTCGGCTTGACTTCAGATGAGGCAGCCCGAGCCTGCGCCGATGCAGCCGCCGAAACCGGCGAAGTAGTGTCCGCAGCCAACTTCAATTCACCCGAGCAAACCGTGATTTCCGGCAGCACCGCCGCCGTCGAGCGCGCCAGCGCCTTGGCAAAGGAACGCGGAGCAAAGCGCGTTGTGCCGCTGCCTGTCAGCGCACCTTTCCATTGCGCACTCATGCAGCCGGCGCAGGACCGGCTTGCCGAGA
Source organism: Acidobacteriaceae bacterium (assembly GCA_035945555.1). Taxonomy (GTDB): domain Bacteria; phylum Acidobacteriota; class Terriglobia; order Terriglobales; family Acidobacteriaceae; genus Silvibacterium. Next base: position 938 of record DASZAG010000157.1, on the reverse strand, counting down.
TTCTGCGCGGACTCGACTTCGCCGACGCGCGCTACCCGGTTGTTGTCAATGTGGACGCAACGTCCCGCATGGGAGCCGAGGCACTGCGCGACGCGCTCATTTGCCAGGTCACCGGTCCCGTCCGATGGGTGGAATCAATGCGCCTGCTCGCAAACGAGGGCCCAGTCCAGTTTATTGAGGTCGGCCCCGGGAAAGTCCTCTGCGGACTCATGCGGCAGATCGACCGCTCGCAAACCTGCAGGCACGTAGATGACGCTCTGCGCGACGAATCAACCGTTCGGACCGAGTAGTTACCGTCCTCCGCGGGCCGTCAGGCTTACTTCGATATTGCCCCGCGTCGCATTTGAGTATGGGCAAACACGGTGCGCCGCGGCGACCAGCTTTTCTGCCGCGGCCTGATCCAGTTCCGGCACCGTCACGTCGAGATCGACGCGAAGAGTGAAACCCTCGCCCTGACCCTCATCAAACGGGCCGATGCCGACCTTTGACTTCACCGTAATGGTCCCCGTATTGAGCTTCTGCTGTTGCGCCAGATACTCCACCGCTCCGCCAAAACAAGCCGCGTAACCCGCACCAAATAGCTGTTCGGGATTCGTCGCATCGCCCTTACCGCCCATCTGCGGAGGCAGCGCCAGTGCAACGTCCAGTAATCCGTCCGAGCTGGTCGCACGCCCGTGCCTCGCGCCAACCGCGGTCACCTCAGCCGTGTAAAGAACATTCATTCGAGTCTCCCTTCACTATTCCGTGCGCACTGCCTGTTCGGATCAAGCTGGGCGATGCTGGTTTGCCTCTACCAATTCGAGAAACCGCTCCAGTTCTCCCGGCAGCGGTGCTTTCAAGCCCAGTTCCTTTCCTGTTATTGGATGTGCAAACGAAAGCTCCGCCGCATGAAGAAAATTCCGGTCCAGAGATACAGCTTCCGCTTCCTCTCCGGACTT
>DASZAG010000156.1:0-49951 GCA_035945555.1 Acidobacteriaceae bacterium | reverse complement strand
GCTTCCTCCCGGCAGTCGGCTCAAGCTGTTGCCCGGTCCAGAGGTAAACCGTCCGGCCATTCTCTTCCGTAATAGCCGGCTTGTGCTTCGGACTCAGTACAAGAACATACTTCCCCTTCGGAAACGAAAGCTCAATCGTTTGGCCGAGCACCACGTTTGCATTCACGAAACTTATCGCGTTCCAGAATTCGTTCGGCGCCTGCGCCCTCTTCAGCGTGAAGTGCACCTTATAGTCCAGCGTGTCGCCTGCGCTCAGCGACTTTACCGGCAGTTGAACCTCTCGCAAATCGCTATACAGCGGGGCAATCCTCGTCACCTGCGCTGGCATATCCTGCGCATCGCTCACCGGAGTCTCCACCACCGTCCCGTCCGGCTTCTGCACCTTTACATACACAAATTCCAGCTGCTCGTTCCCCGAGGCATACGGCAGATCAATCAAACCTGTCTCATGCACCCCGTTGTCCGACTGAACATGCGCCGTAATCTCCACCGTCTTGTCGCCCGTCCCGTCCGCGTTGTAGTCGAAGCGCGTGTCGACCTTATCGAACACCACGCTCTCTTTTGAGTAATCGAGCTTCGCGATCACGGGCAGGTTCTTTGCGTTTACAGTCGGCAAATTCAGCTTCTGCACCGTCGGAGCTTGCGGTATCTGTTGGGCAGCGGCCAGGCAGGGCAGGCAGAAAAGAGCGACAAATATGGACCCAGAGCGTCTCATGTGCCTCTCATATTTACCCTCAAACCCACTGGAGCGCCACAGAAAAAGTGACTCCGTCTTCGGAATTTGACGATCTGAGCCTCGGATCTAAAGCCATTTTGGGCCGACCGGGGTCCCCACGGACAGGTCCTCGTCCGTGGGGTTGGCTGATTTATCATGGGAAATGAACCACTTTATTCAATAGGAGAGCATAAGCAATGCGAGTTGGTTTGTTGACCGGCGGTGGAGACTGCCCGGGTCTGAATGCCGTCATCGGCGCCGTTGTAAGGAAGGGAATTAACCGATACGGCGACGAGTTCGTCGGATTCCTCGAAGGCTGGCGCGGCGTCATTGAGAACAAAACCATGCCCCTCACGCTTGAAAGCGTAGACGGCATCATCACCAAGGGCGGCACCATCCTTCGCACCTCCCGCACCAACGTCCGCAAAATCGAAGGCGGAATCGAGAAGTGCATCGCCACCCTCAAGACCAACAAAATCGACGCCCTCATCGCCATCGGCGGAGACGATACCCAGTCCGTCACCAACGCCCTCTGTCAGGCTGGAGTCCCCGGCGTCGGCGTTCCCAAGACCATCGACAACGACCTCAACGGAACCGACGTCACCTTCGGCTTCGACACCGCCGTCGGCATCGCCACCGAGGCCATTGACCGCCTCCACACCACCGCCGAGGCTCACAACCGCGTCATCGTCTGCGAAGTCATGGGGCGCGACGCTGGCTGGATCGCCCTCACTGCCGGAGTCGCCGGCAACGCCCACGTTGTCCTCGTCCCCGAGCAGCCCATCGACCTCGATTACGTCTGCAAACTGCTCAAGTACAACCACGATCACGGCAAAAAGTACGGAATCGTCGTCGTCGCAGAAGGCGCCAAGCTGCCCAGCGGCGGCCAGGCCATCGTCGGAACCAAGGTCGATTCCTTCGGACACGCGCAGCTCAGCGGCATCGGCGCAGCTTTGGCGGAAGAAATCGAGAAGCGCACCGGATACGAAACCCGCTCCGTCAACCTGGGACACACCCAGCGCGGCGGATCGCCTTCGGCCTTCGACCGCATGCTCGCCACCCGCTATGGCCTGGCCGCGATCGACCTCGTACACAAAGGCGAGTTCGGCCGCATGGTCGTCCTCCACGGAACAAAGATCGAGAGCATCTCCATCGCCGACGCCATCTCCACAAACCGCCGCGTCGACGAAGGCTTCCTCTCCATCCTCACCTCACTGGAGCCCAAACTCTAGGTAATTAGCATGTGGGAAAATCGTCGCAGCATGCGGGGGACGGGCACCAGCCCTCCCCCAACAATTTGTCTTTTGAGTGGGACGGGCTTCACCCATTACCACCGCTGAATGTCGTGAAGGGGGCGGGCTTCAGCCATTACCAAAGATGAATGTTTTTGAAGGGGACGGGCTTCAGCCCGTCCGTTATGAATAAGTATATTCAGGGGCTTTAGCCCCTGAGGGGGACATGAGGCCGGCCAGGGAACGGTTACCGAGCACCAAGCATACATACTTTGTCACGTCCCAAACCATCCAGCGAAAGCCGTTTTTCCGCCATGAGCGATGGGCCAGGTTATTTGAGGAAACCTTGCTCCATTATCGTGAGAAATCCTATCTCCTCCATGCCTATGTCATCATGCCCGATCACTTTCACGTCTTGATCTCTCCTCTGGAAAATCTTGAGAGGGCCATGCAGAACATCAAGGGCGGATATTCTTTCCGAGCGAAGAGGGCATTTGATTGGAAGCAGGATATTTGGCAGCCGGGCTTTTCCGATCACCGAATCCGTGACCTCGAAGATTTAAGCCGCCATCTCGTTTACATTGAAAACAACCCGACAAGAGCAAGACTGTGCAAGCGAACGGAAGAGTATCCATACCTTGCCATGCGATTGGATCCTATCTAGCAAGGCCATAGTTCCAGAGGAACAATTCTGTTTTGAAACAAGCAGTTAGGTTTTTCTTTCGCCCCATGGCAGTTGAGTTATCCGCCTACCGGTAAAATAGAAATAGAAAGTAGAAATTCAAAAGAGACCACCTTCAGGCGGTCTCTTTTTGTTTTTCGCAAAAAAGAAGGAGTTTCGAGACGGATATTAGCTAAGTTGTTTAGTTTCAATATCTAACTATTAAGCCCTTTGTTTTCAGTATCAATTTTTCTAAGTCATTTGTTTTCAATATGAGTCATGCTGGGTTTTTTTCTGGCGGTGCGATGGTGGAAGCTCGAGAATCTGCGGCGTGCTGAAGGTCCCGCAAAATCAATGAACGAGACAAGCCGCTCTGAAAAGCCCAATAGAATCTATGAAGTACAAAATTCGAGGAGACAAATTACTCCGCGTTCAGCACCGTCTCAAACAGCAGCAGGCTGATCGCCGTGAAGATCACGTCGTACCCCAGCAGCATCTTGATCCACAGCGCCGGGTCGGAGTCGCCCGTCAGAATCGCCGAAATCGCCAGCACCATCGACAGCAGCGCCGGCATGAAAATCGGGAACAGGATCAGCGGCAGCAGCAGCTCCCGATTCCGTGACCGGATTGAGAGCGCCGCAAAGAACGTTCCGTTCACCAGAATCGCCCAGGTCCCCAGCGGCACGGCCAGCAGCAGCGTCCACCCGTTGCCCAGCGCGCTCAGGTTGTAAAAGATCACGAACAGTGGAGTCAGCAGCAGCTCCACAGCGCTCACAAACAGGAAATTCGCCAGCACTTTTCCAATAAACAGCGACGCCGCCGGAGCCGGGCTCATCCGGTGCGCTTCCAGCACGTTGTGCCGCAGCTCGCGAGCCCACGCCTGGTTCAGCGTCGTCACTGCGGCAAACAAAATGGCAACGCACACAATCGGCCCGGAGATCTGCCGGGACAGCGAGTGCGTCGGATCAAACGCAAGACTGAAAATCACCACCACCAGAAGGGAGAAAAACAACATGGCGTTGATGGCGTCCCGCGACCTCCACTCCAGCCGCAGGTCCTTGGCAAAGTGCAGCAGGGAATACGGAGCCCTCATGCCCGCGCCTCCTTTGCCAAGTCCGCAACTGTTGCCGCCGCCGCCCGCAGGTAATCCGCAGGAGACAAAAGAATCTGCGTCCCCCGCGTCCCTGCCGAAACTGAGATCACATCGAACAGCTCCATCGTTTCATCCACGTATGCAGCAAACGCCTTCTTCGCCCCGAACACCGTTACGCCGCCGCGAACGTATCCCGTCAGCGGCTCCACATCCTTTAGCGAAACCATCTCGGTCTTGCGCGCACCGCACGCCCGCGCCAGCTTCTTAAAGTCCAGCTCCTCCGAGCCCGGAATCACTGCGAACACATGCTCGCGCTCGCTCGTCGCGCACAGCAGAGTCTTGAACACCTGCTCCGGCGGCATCCCGACCTTCTCCGCCACAACGATGGCGGAAAACTCTTCAGGATCAACCACGTACTCACGCAACTCGTACTTGATCCCAAGCGAATCCAGATACCGCGCCGCGTTGGTCTTCATTGCCGTACCGCCTCGCGCAGCGCCCGCAGGCTCTCCACCGCCCCCGCCTGCAGCGTCAACAGAAAGTCGGCAATCGGCTCCGCAAGCTCGCGCTGGTGTGTCGTCAGGATCACCGTCTTGCCCTCGGCTCGCTGTCGCTTCAGCAGGTCCAGCATCTGCCGTGCGCTCGCCGCGTCCATGTTGGAGAAGGGCTCGTCCAGCAGCAGCAGTTCAGGCTTCGGAAGCAGCACTCTTGCCAGTGATGCCCTCTGCCGCATGCCCTGTGAATACTGCCCGGTGGGCCGTTCAAGCGCCGGATCCAATCCCACCGCTCGTACAGACTCTTCCGGCGTCAGGCATGCCCGCTCGCGATACAGCCCCGCGAAGTACCGCAGGTTCTCGACAGCCGAAAGCTCGTCGTAGAGCATAGGCGCATGGCTCATGTAGCCAATGCGGTCCCGGGCGTCCGCCGGTTCCAGGTCGAACACGCGCACCTTCCCAAGCGTCGGCTTCAGCAGCCCGGCAATCACGCGCAGCAGCGTAGACTTGCCCGCGCCGTTCTCGCCCAGCAGCACGTAGCATCGCCCCGCCTCAAAGCCAAGCGTGACTCTGCGCAGCGCCACAAAGCTCCCGTAGAGCTTTGACACCGCTTCAAGTTGAACAATGGAAGGCACTCTGAGGGAAGTATAACTACCCGATGAAGTCCACCTTCACCGGGTGCGGAATGATCCCGCGCTCGTGGCCCATCTGCAGCAGCTTGCGAATCGCTTCGCGCCCGTCCTCGCCGTAGTTCAGCGTGCGCTCGTTCACATACATGCCCACGAACTTGTTCGCCAGGTCATGGTCAAGGTCGCGAGCGAACTGCATGGCATAAGCCAGCGCCTCTTCGCGATGCTCAAGCCCATGCTGGATGCTCTCCCGCAGCGCGCTGGTCACCGTGAGCATCAGATCTTCTCCCATCGAGCGGCGAATCGCATTTCCGCCCAGCGGAAGCGGCAGCCCCGTCTCCTCGCGCCACCACTGCCCCAGGTCCAGGATCTTATGCAGCCCGCTTTGCGAGTAGGTAAGTTGCCCTTCGTGGATAATCAGCCCGGCGTCAAAATTCCCGGCCCGCACTTCGGGGATGATCTGGTCGAATGGCACAACCGCCGTCTCAATCTCCGGCGCAAACAGCTTCAGGGTCAGGTAGGCAGTCGTCAGCGTCCCCGGCACAGCCACGCGCACTTTCTTGATCTCATCCAGCGTGGACTGGCGGCTGGCAACAATCATTGGCCCGTAACCTTCGCCTACTGACCCGCCGCACGCCATCAGCGCATAGTTGTCCTGCATATACGGATAGGCGTGGAACGAAATCGCCGTCACGTCGTAGAACGCCTCGTTGATGGCCTTCTGATTCAGCGTCTCGATATCCGTGAGGGTATGGGTAAACTTCAAGCCCGGCACGCGGACTTTGTTCGTCGCCATGCCATAGAACATGAAGGCGTCATCGGAATCCGGGCTGTGCGCGATAAGGATATCGCGAGTTCCTGTAACAACCGGGGCAGACTCTGTGGAAACGGAAGAAGTGCTCACTGCTTATGGTCCTTTCAACTGGGCGCCGCTGCCGCACAACCACGGCAGAAATCAAATTCTAGAATCTAAAAACCCGAACCGCGGCAGCAGTTAGGCTTCGCGCACCGCACCCTGGCGGTTCCGGAAGCGTGCGAATCCCGTCACCATCGCAGCAGCCAGCACTACCTTCAGGGCGTCACCAGCGACAAACGGCCATACCGCGAGTTTCAGCGCCACACTCAACGGCTGATGCGCAATCATTGCCAGCCACGCCGCTCCGCCGGAGAAGTAAACCACGCTGCCCGCCGCTGCCGCAATCGCAGCAAACGTGAACGAAGCTGGCATGCTGCGCCGCAGCTTGCTTACCAGAAATACGGCGAACGGATACGCCATCAAGTACCCGCCGTCCGGCCCCATAAGGTGGAGCATTCCAACCGCACCCGTAGGCGCAAACACCGGCAACCCGCAAGCGCCCTCCACCAGATATGCGACCAGAGTCGCAAACGCCACGGTTGGCTCGAGCATCAGCCCTAGCAGCAGCACCGCCATCGGCTGTAGCGTAAACGGCACAGGAGTAAAGAAGAGCGGCACCGAAATATGCGCCGCGATCGCGAGGAGCAAGCTCCCGCCTAAAATCGCCAGCGAAGTCCTCAGTGCAGGGGAAGCCGGCAGCCAGGGCAGAAAAGATTGAGTTACAGCAGTTTGCGTCTGGGACATATTTGCTCTCCGAATTCTTTATTCGTTCTGCTTCAGCGAATCTTCTTGCGGCGGGGGTTCACTGCTGTCGGCGTTGTGTTTGCGGACATGTCGCCGGAGCGCCATCAGAGTGAGGATCAGCGCGACCAGACACACCACAAAAACCGCAAACAGCACGCGCATGGAAACCAGCCTCAGAATAACAAAGAGAGTGCCGCCGCGCCAAAATCGAACCCCGTGAAAAGCGCTGCATGGAACAACTTTCTGAGCCGGTCACCGCACGCTTGTGAACTGCTCCGCTTTGCATATATGCGGGTCGGCAAAGTATATGAAGGTTGCATCCGACAATTCTTCCGCCTGAATCTTATCCCCGAACTCCATATACGGGGTTTCGCCGTTCGATCCAATCCGGGTCCAGCCCGAACTCTCCATCAGGTTGGGATCGCCGGTACGCGCAAAGTGCAGCCACATAGTCATCATCTCATCGGATAGACGATGGTCGTAGGCCAGATATTTCGAGCCAGGCGCCAGCGTATGCCCAAAGACATAGGCCAGTTCCGTCCCATGAACCACGCCCGAGCCCGAAGCCCGCTCAGACGGTGTTTCGTGCGTGAAGCGATACAGATAACCGTGCGTGTCCCGGGCAAACAAAAAGGTGCTGTGGAGAAAGACAGCGTCTGTAATCAGTCTGTCAGCGGCGTCGTGGGCCTGGGTGGCGCTTGCCGGGCCGTATTGGGCAAGAATCGTTTTCGCGCATGGAGCAAAATGCCTTTCCACCCAGGCGTTAAAACTCGCTGTATCCGCAGGATGGTAGTGCCTCAGAAACAGGTTGCCCTCATTCGTGTCGGTCCCGGCCATCGTCGGAATGTGGAGGTAACGCCGCTCAGCATATAGCTTTGAGGGCTGGTCTGGAATCACGTAGCCATCCACGATGGGCGCCCAGGGAAGCTGCACCTCATCGGGAGTGTCGAGTGTTGTTTCAGGACGCACGCGGCTGCGGCCCGTGCCTCCCGGGCCGATCAGCTTTTCCGCAGCGGAGCTGGCGCGATCCATTAATTCGGCTGCCGGCATGTTCTCAATGTCATTGATGTGCGGTGCCACTGCCAGGCCGATTGCCTCCATGCTCGTCAGGCCGTCATACTCCTTTTGCAATTCAGGATTCGCGGTGAACAACAGGCTCGGGCTTTCGAGAATGGCTCGGTCGAACAGTCCCGCCGCGAGCGGCGACACCATCAGGTACCCGATGCTCGTTGCCCCGGCCGATTGCCCAAATACCGTCACATCGTGTGGATCGCCCCCGAAAGCTGGGATATTCGCGCGCACCCAGCGTAAGGCGGCAATTTGATCCAGCAGCCCATAATTCCCAGATGCGTGATGCGGTGAAGCCGCGGTCAGATCGGGATGCGCCAGAAATCCGAACACCCCCACGCGATAGTTAATCGTGACAACCACCGCGCCTCGCTGTGCCAGGTTGGTTCCGTCATAGCTCGGTTGCGAGCCAGCACCACTCGTAAACGCTCCGCCGGGAATAAAGACCATCACAGGAGCCGGCATCGAGGCGTGGAGATTCGAGGTCCAGATGTTCAAATACAGGCAGTCTTCGCTCATTCCCGCCGGCGGCAGCGAGAACCACGGGTGCTGCATGCAAACCGGCCCAAACTTCGTCGCATCGCGCACGCCCTGCCATCCGGCCGCGGGCTGGGGCGCATGCCACCGCAGCGGCCCCACCGGCGGCGCAGCATAGGGAATCCCCTTGAACACGTACGGCCCCATCCCAGTGGGTTCACCCGCCAGCTCACCCTGCGCAATCCGGACGTGTGGAGCGGCAACCTGCGCCGAAGCTCTCAATGGCGCAACAAGCAGCATCAGCAATATTCCAAGCGCGATTCGCATCTCACACAGAGTAACCCCGGCTGCGCTGTTACAGTAGGTTTCAACAGCTATGTTTGCGAAAGCGCAGCGCATCCACTTCATCGGAATCGGCGGTATCGGCATGAGCGGAATCGCCGAAATCCTCCTGAACCTCGGAAACACGGTCAGCGGGTCCGACCTGCGCCGTACCGCCGTTACCGATCGCCTTGCCTCGCTTGGCGCAACCATCTTTGAGGGCCATGCCGCCGCCAACGTCATCGCCGCCGACGTCGTCGTCACAAGTTCCGCAGTTAACGAGCGTAACCCCGAAGTGGTGGAAGCGCGACGCCGCAAAATTCCTGTCATTCAGCGCGCGGAAATGCTCTCCGAACTCATGCGCCTCAAATACGGAATTGCGGTTGCCGGAATGCACGGCAAGACCACCACAACTTCGATGATTGCGTCTGTCCTGGCTGCTGGCGGACTCGACCCCACTGTCGTCGTCGGCGGCCGCGTCGCCGCTATGGGTTCCAACGCTCGCCTTGGCAAGTCCGAATACCTCGTTGCTGAAGCCGACGAGAGCGACCGTTCCTTCCTCAAGCTCTCGCCCATCCTCGCCGTCGTCACCAACCTCGATCGCGAGCACATGGACTGCTATCACGACATGGCCGACGTAGAGAAGGCCTTCGTCGACTTTGTGGACCGCGTGCCCTTTTATGGAGCCTGCTTTGCCTGTTGCGATAACCCGCTTCTTGCCTCCATTCTTCCGCGCGTCCGCCGCAAGGTATTCACCTACGGCCAGAGTCCACGCGCCGACTTCACCCTCCGCATGCTGCCGCCCTCCAGCGAAGCCAGTGCCCAGGTTGAAAGCCAATCTGTCCGGTCACGTTTCGAAGTCGTATACAACGGCGAGGCCCTCGGCCCGTTCGAACTGCACGTCCCCGGCCACCACAACGTATTGAACGCGACTGCCGCCGTCGCGGTTGCCACCCGCCTCGACATCAAGCACAAAGCAATTGCAGAGGGGCTCAGCCATTTCCGCGGAGTAGACCGGCGCTTCGAGATAAAAGGGAGCGTGCGCGGCATCACTGTGGTGGACGATTACGGCCACCATCCCACTGAAATTCGCGCCACCCTTCGTGCGGGTAAGGATTGTGGATACCGCCGCATCCACATGATCTTCCAACCGCACCGCTACACGCGCACCCGCGATCTCATGCAGGAGTTCGCGTCCGCGTTCGACGACGCCTCGACGGTGGAAGTCCTCGACATCTATGCCGCCAGTGAGGAGCCCATCGAAGGCATCACCGCCGAAGCTCTCGTCCGCTCCATCAACTCCGGCGACGTCTCTTATGCCGCATCCACTGATGAAGCGATCAACCGCGTCCTCGGCCGCGCCAAGGAAGGCGACCTCATCATTACGCAAGGCGCTGGAAGCGTCTCTCAAATCGCGCCACAAGTTCTTGAGCGGCTTTCCGAATCTGCAATCGAGCATCCCTAGAAAATGGCGGCCAGAAAAGCAACAAGTCTCTCAAAACGGCAGCTTCAACTGATCGCAAAGGCGCTGGCTGACCCGCGCCGTGTCGAAATCCTCGAGCAGATTGGTTCTTGCGCCGGTACGGCATGCAGTGATATTCGCGAGTGCCAGACCGTCAGCGCGGCTACGCTTTCGCACCACCTGAAGGAACTCGAAACCGCCGGTCTCATCAAAATCGCACGCGAAGGCAAATTCGCCAACCTTACCCTCCGGCGCGAAGTGCTCCGCTCATACCTCGATCACCTGGCCAAAATTTAATCTGCCGAATCTGAATCCCGCCCACCATCGCCCTCATCAATTCGACAGTTATCGAATTGTCGAATAATCGGCGGTTCCTCGGAGAAGGAAAAAAAATGAGCAAACTAGCTAATAAAGTCGCAGTGGTTACAGGCGCATCCAAGGGCATCGGCGCAGGCATTGCCAAAGCGCTGGCGGAATCCGGCGCTTCTGTCGTGGTCAATTACGCATCCAGCCGCAAAGACGCCGACGCCGTCGTTGCATCCATTACCGCAAAGGGCGGCAAAGCCATTGCCGTGCAGGGAGATGTAGCCAAATCCTCAGACATTGACCGCATCTTCGCCGAAACCAAGAAGACCTACGGCCGTCTCGACGTACTGGTGAACAATGCCGGCGTTTATAAGTTCACACCCCTCGGCGACGTAACTGAAGACGATTTCCATCGCCACTTCAACACCAACGTCCTGGGCTTGATCCTCGCGACCAAGGCTGCCGCAAATCACTTCGGTCCCGACGGCGGAAGTGTTATTAATGTCGGTTCAGTCGTAAGCCGCATCACGCCTCCCGCTTCCGTCGTCTACACCGCTACCAAAGGCGCAGTCGACGCCGTTACCGGTGTGCTGGCCAACGAACTCGGCGCAAAAAGGATTCGCGTCAACTCGATCAATCCCGGGATTGTGCAAACCGAGGGCACGCACGCCGCTGGCATCATTGGAACCGACTTCGAGGCGCAGGCGATTGCGCAGACTCCACTCGGCCGGTCAGCCCAGCCCGACGACATCGCGCCCATCGCCGTCTTTCTTGCATCCGACGACTCCCGCTGGCTCACAGGTGAAACCATCGTCGCGTCCGGTGGAATGCGCTAAATTCGCGCGGGCGTCCCGCCTTCATATCGAAACACGGGACGCTCGCCACGGTAACGCGTGCTAATCAGTCCGCTCCGGTCGCGATAAAATAACTTGTTACGGTGCTGCGCGCGCGCCTGTTTTTTTGCGCCTCGCGCGGTGCCATGAAGATATGAGTACAACCACTCCCGCAACTCGCGCTGTCAAGCCCTCCCAACCGACCACATCCTCCAGTTCACAAGTCCTCGACAACTTCCGCCGCTGGGGCTTTCTCCAGGCGCAGCTTGATCCCCTCGGCCAATATCTTCAACCCATTCCTCTACCGGAGTTGGAGGCCACAGGGCCTGAAGCCGATAAAGCTCGCCGTTACTATTGCGGAACCATCGGCGCAGAATTCATGCACATCCCTTCCGCCGAGCGCCGCAGCTGGATTGCTGAGCGCATCGAAGTCGATTCAAATCCCGTCGATGCCACCGAGCGCCAGCGGATCCTCGCCCTCCTGACCCGCGCCGATGTCTTCGAGCAAGTCATCCAATCGCGCTATCTCGGAACCAAGCGCTTCTCGCTCGAAGGCGTCACCGCACTCATCCCATTCCTCGACGAGATTCTCAATCGCGCAGCCGAACTCGGCACTCAGTGGTCCGTAATGGCCATGAGTCATCGCGGACGCCTCAGCGTCATGGTCAATACCTTCGATAAGCCTCCAGCTGATATCTTCGCCAAGTTTGAAGACGTCGATCCGCGCAGCATCCTCGGCGGAGGAGACGTCAAATACCACGTCGGAGCCACGGGAACCTTCACCGCTCGCAACGGCGAATCCATCTCCCTGCATCTGGCCTCCAACCCCAGCCACCTTGAGGCCGTGGACCCAGTTGCCATGGGCCGCGCCAAAGCCAAACAAATTCGATATGGCGCCGACGGCATCGATCGTGTTCTCCCGGTCATCATTCATGGCGATGCAGCCTTCGCAGGGCAGGGCATCTGGGCGGAAACCATGAATCTGGCCGCCATTGAGGGCTACTCCGTCGGCGGCTCCATCCAGATCATCGTCAACAACCTCATCGGCTTTACCGCTGAACCGGATGAATCCAACTCGACGCGTTTCTCCTCCGACCTTGCCAAACGCCTGCCGGTGCCAATCTTTCACGTCAACGCGGAAGACGCCGATGCCGTGATCCGAGTGGCAAAGCTGGCTATTGAATACCGCCACAAATTTCATACCGACGTCGTCATCGACCTCATCGGCTATCGTCGCCACGGCCACTCCGAGGTCGATGATCCGACCGTCACTCAGCCCTTGCGCTACGAACTCATCCGCAAGCATCCTCCGCTCTATGAAATCTACGCCACGCAAATCGGCACGGACCCATCTCCCCTCGCCAAATCGCTGCACGATGAATTCACTGAGGCGCAGAAGCAAGCCACAACCATGCGCAAAAAGCCCCGGCTCGCGCAGTTGCCCGACTACTGGTCTTCTTACGTCGGTGGACCGCTCAAGCCCGAGTACGAAGTTGAGGCCGGCCTCCAGCGCGATCAAATCCACGCCATCGCCCAGGGACTCACGTCATATCCCGGCGATTTTCACATCCATCCGAAAATTAAGAAGCTACTCGAACAGCGCGCCGAAATGGGAGAAGGCAAGCGCCCCTTCGATTACGGAATGGCCGAGGCCGTCGCCTTCGGCTCACTCGTCAGCGCCGGCACGCCTGTGCGCCTCAGCGGGCAGGACAGCCAGCGCGGCACATTCAACCAGCGCCACTCCGTCCTTATCGACATCGAAAGCGAACGGCACTGGATTCCGCTAAATCACCTCGCGAACGGCCAGGCTCCCTTCGACGTCTACAACTCCATCCTCTCCGAAGCCGGCGTACTCGGCTTCGAATACGGATACAGCCGCGACTCTCCGGAGACCCTCGTTCTATGGGAAGCCCAGTTCGGCGACTTCGCCAACGGCGCGCAAATCGTCATGGACCAGTTCATCTCCTCAGGCGAAGACAAATGGGGGCTCCTCAGCGGCGTCGTTCTGCTCCTTCCGCATGGGTATGAAGGGCAGGGCCCGGAGCACTCTAGCGCCCGTATCGAGCGCTACCTGCAGCTTGCCGCGCGCGACAACATGCAAATCTGCCAGCCGTCCACCGCCGCTCAGTATTTCCATCTGCTGCGCCGCCAGGCTCTGCGCAAATGGCGAAAGCCACTCGTTGTCTTCACGCCCAAGAGCATGTTGCGTCATCCTGACGCCGTATCGCCCATCGCGGACTTCTCCAAGCCTCACTTCCAGAACGTGCTTCCCGAAACCGAGATTCAGAACGCGCAACGCCTTCTACTCTGCACCGGAAAAATCGGCCATGAGCTGCGGGTCGAGCGCCACAAGCGCGGCGACCAGGCGACAGGCATCGTCTTCATCGAACAACTCTATCCCTGGCCGGAAGCCGAACTCACTGCCGCTCTCGCCGCACACCCCAACGCGCACGAAGTTGTCTGGGTTCAGGAGGAGCCGGAGAACATGGGAGCGCAGTCTTTTATCATGCCCCGCCTGCGCCGCCTCGCCCGCGATCGCTCCGTCCTCAGCGTCAAACGCTCCGCCGCCGCCAGCCCCGCCACCGGCTCCGCCAAAGCTCACGAGATGGAGCAGAAGACGCTCATAGAACTTGCACTGGGTGGCCCGCCCTCGTCGCGGAAGTGACATTTTGTCCCCAAGGGGTGCTCATGGATAAATCAGGTCGCGCTTTTTGCGTTGACTTGCAGGTGCCGAAGCGAGAGATAATTCGGGGCAAAGGTCGCACCCATGACTCTTCAGTTTCGGGATTTCGCGAAGGAATATAGCGGGAGGCTCGACGAGGACTTGTTGCGGCTTGTACTGGTTTCAAGCGATTTGACTGATGAGGCCAGGCTTGCTCTCACATCTGAATTGACTCGGCGCGGCCTTTCAGAGCAGCAAGTGCGTGAGTTCGAAATGGAAGAAACCGAACGCAAACAGCAATTGGAAAGTGAGACAGGAAAGCTATTCTTCCTCCCTCATTACGGGATCGGTCGCAATAGATTTTGCAAGGGAGATTGCGTGTTCGATGAGGTTTCTGGGTTTGAAGAATTCACAACCACAATTTTCGTGATCCTGTTCTGGATTCCGCTAGTTCCAACTGGCACTTTCCGGGTTCGAAGAACAAAGCGCTTTATGCTCGGATCGGAGATGGAAGTTCTACGTCGACTGCCAATGAACTGGGGCCAAGTAGCGGTTGTGTGGTCTTTGACCATCTTCATTTTGCTCGGGATCTTGACGGCATTGAAATTGGCTCTCCTTCATCTCGGATGACGTGTATCACGGGTGGGTCGACCTAAGCCTGTCGGCAGCTTGAGTGGGAATTCCCAACTGCCTCAACACCTGCTCCCGCTGTTTCGCAAGGATCGACTGGGCCTCGCCGCGCGCCGTAATCCTCCCGTCCTCAAGCAGCATCGCATCCGCGTTGACCTGCCACGCATCCCCCAAGTCATGCGATACATAAAGCACCGGAACGCCAGTCTCCCGCAGCTTCCCGATCATAGCCGCGCGGTTCGCCACGTCCAGCGCATTGAAGGGTTCGTCCAGCAGCATCAATTGCGGCTTTGGCGCAAGCGCTTGGGCCAGCGCGACTCTCTGCCGCTCACCGCCTGAGAGCTGTCGCGGTCTGCGTTCTGCCAACCGCTCAATTTCGAACAGCCGCAGCATTTCCTCCGCCCGGGACCCGCGTTCGTATCGCGCCCACCTGTGAAGCCCAAACGCAATGTTCTCCCGCGCTGTCAGGTGAGGGAAGAGCGCTGCCTGTTGCATCACAAATCCGATTCGCCGCTGTCCCGGTGCAACTGCAACTCCTTGATTCGTTTCCAGCAGCAAACGCGAACCCAGCCGGACCGTCCCGTTTGCCGGCTGCATTAAGCCAGCGAGAATTCGCAACAGTGTCGTCTTGCCCGCACCCGATGCCCCGAACAGCACCGTCCACGGCGCATGCAGCGAAAACTCCGCCTCAAGCACAAACCCGTCCCGCCGGTACACCACCGACGCTTCCAGAATTGCAGCCTCACTCATGCGAAGCTCCAGCTTTGGCATGGGGATAAGCTCCCCTCCACGCATACAGCAAAATAAGTGACGTGACCGCGATCCCCACCAGCACCAGCGCTGTACGGTTCGCCGCGCCGTACGCAAAGTCCTGCACCTGGTCATAAATCGCAATTGAAAGCGTGCGCGTCGCGCCCGGAATATCTCCGCCCACCATCAGCACCACGCCAAATTCGCCCACCGTGTGCGTAAAGCAGAGCAGCGCCGCCGCTCCAATTGAGCGCGCCGACAGCGGAAGCAGCACCGACCGCAGCAATCGCCAGCGTCCCGCACCCAGCAATCGCGCCTGTTCAATCAGCGATACATCCACCGCGGAAAACCCCGCCACGAGCGGCTGCACCGCGAACGGCAAGCTGTAAATCGCCGACCCGATTACCAGACCCGCAAATGTAAACGCCAGCGGATGGCCGGTCAGATGAATCCACACCCGCCCCACTGCTGTTCGCGCTCCCAGCAGCACCAGCAGATAAAATCCCAGCACCGTCGGCGGCAGCAGAATCGGCAGTGTTGTCACGGCTTCAATCACCGCTCGCAGCCGTGACCGCGTCGACACAATCCAAAACGCCAGCGGAATCCCCACCACCAGCAGAATCGCCGTGGTAATCGCTGCCAGGCGCAACGTTACGGAAAGGGCCTGCAGGTCCATTCAGCGCGCGGGCTCCAGCCCTTCCGCCGCAAGCTCACGCGCTATTGCCGGAGATCCAAGAAACTCCAGAAGCCGATGAGCCGCCTGTGCGCCATGCGCGTTTTTCACTACCACCGCTCCCTGCAGTATCGGCGGATAATCCCCGCTCGGCACCTCAACATAGTGCCCATCCAACTTCATGTGTGGCGTCAGGGCCGACGTCAACGAGATCAATCCCACATCGGCATTGCCGGAGTCCGCATATTGCGCTGCTTGCGCGATATTCTCCGCAACCACCAGCTTCGACTTCACTGCGTCATACACGCCCAGGTGTTTCAGTGCCTCTTCAGCCGCTCGCCCGTACGGCGCATGCTGTGGGTTCGCAATTGATATCGTTTTTAACGCGGGATCTCGCAGTGCCTCCATATTGAGGGTGCCAATCTCCGAACCATTCCGTGTCCAAAGCACCAGTGTTCCGCGAGCATATGCGACCGGCTGTCGCTCCTCCGCACGTCGCGCCGCAATCACTCGCTCGGGAAAGCTGAAGTCCGCCGCCAGAAACAAATCGAATGGCGCACCGTTAATGATGGCAGTCGCCAGCGTCGCTGACGACTTATATGACGCCTCTGCGGGAATACCAGTCTGCGCCGTAAATTGCTTTAGAATTCCCGGCAGCACTGGCTGCAGATCCGCCGCCGCCGCCACCCGCAAGGTCTGCTGCTGCGCTTGCGCGACCAGGGCCGCGCCTGCCAGTACCAACGTCGCACAAACCAGCGCCGGCCTACCCACGCAGCACCATCACTTCGGTTGACTTAATCAGCGCCGATGCAGTCTGCCCGACCGCAAGCTGCATCTCGCGCGCCGCCTCCGCTGTAATGATTGACGTGATAATCTGGCCGCCGATCGACAACTTCACTTGGGCCAGCAATCCGTCGAATTTCACTTCCACAACGCGCCCGGTAAGTTGGTTCCGCCCGCTCACTGTGCGCATCATTTGCCGCTTTGGCGTATCCGGCTTCTTGGCTTTGTGCAAAAACCGGTCCAACTCGGCCTCGGGGATCCGATAGTGCCCCCCCGGCGTCTTCGCCGCCTTGAGCTTGCCGTGGTAGATCCACTGTTTGATCGTGGGATAGGATATGCCCAGCCGCATCGCCGCCTGTCTGGGCGTAATCATCGCGCTCATGCGACGATTCTATACGATATTGTGCGAAAAACTCGCTGAATTATCAAATCTCAAAGCGCACGCCAGTCAGCTTTTCGGCCGTTTCCCAAAGCCGCTTCGCCGCCTTCTCATTTCGCGCCGGTCCTGGAATCGAAACCCGCACAGGATACCCCTTCAGATGGAAGAACCGGTGCGGCCCATAGTAGCTTCCGGGCGCAGCATTCAGTTCCGTTGCCGCCCGCAGCGTCGGCAATGCTCCCGCATCCGCATGTTGTGAAGCGAATCCCTCAATCATCAGCGTCGCCCGCCCTTGCGGCCTGCCGGGGCCGCTCGTTTGCAAATTTGTCCGTGCATACCCCGGATGCGCCGCATCGCTAACCACGGGAATCTTCTTCGCTGCGCACCACCGGGCCAGTTCAAGCGCAAACATCAGGTCGGCCAGTTTTGACTGGCAGTACGCTGTCCACGCGTTGTAAGAGCGCTCTCCCATCAAATCGTCGAAGTTGATTCTCCGCATCCTGAAGTTTGCCGCCACGCTGGATACAGTAGTCACTCGCGGCGCTCGCGCCCTGCGCAGCACCGGCATCAGTAATCCGGTCAACGCAAAATGGCCTAAAAAATTCGTTCCCAGTTGGCGCTCAAATCCGTCCTCCGTCAGCTCCCGGCGCGGAACAGCCATAACCCCGGCATTGTTAATCAGCATGTCCAGCCAAGGTTGAGTCTGCATTCTCGCGGCAAAGGCCCGCACCGACTTCAGGCTCGCCAGGTCCAGCACTTCTGCGTGCACCTTCACCTGAGGAAGCGCCTTCCGAATTCGCTCCGCCGCGTCTCGGCCCTTTTCATCACTACGCGTCGTCAGAATCACTTCGCACCCCGCGCGCGCGAGTTCCAGCGCCGTATGCCAGCCAATCCCGCTATTGGCTCCCGTCACTACTGCCACCTTCCCGAACAGCGGGGGAATATCTTTCACGGTCCACTTCATGAGTGCTCTCTTTCGTGAATGAATTTTAGTCCAGTTTCTCCCCACGTTCCCGACCAACGGGAGCGCCACAAATGTGCGCTCGACGAAGGCGCGAAGCGCGGCCGCCCGTGCGGCCAGCACCCCTGATAATCTGGAAAGACACCGTCATGATGCAAGATTCCCATCTTTTGCGCTGCACCGGTTGCGCGCGCGTAATTGCACTGCCTGACCTTAAGGAGAATTTCCGCTGCCCCGAGTGCGGTGATTTATACGAAGTCGAATACCCCGCCTGGTCTTCCCGAAACGGCAACGGCAACGCCGCAAATCTCGGGGAAGCCGCTGCCCGCCGCAGCCTCCCCAACGCCAGCGCCCTCCGCTGGCTCTGGAAGGAGCGGCGCAGCTCCACTGAACTCAAGGACCAAAGCGGCGTCTGGCGCTTCCGCGACCTGTTACCTATCCTGCGCGACGAGCAACACATCGTCTCTTTGCGGGAAGGGAACACGCCGCTCTACCATCTTGTCCGCACAGCCGACTCCACCGGAGCCGACCGCATATTCGCCAAGCATCAGGGATTGAACCCCACCGGCTCCTTCAAAGACACCGGCATGACTACAGCTCTCTCCGTTGCCTACGAGCGCGGATTCGCCTGGGTCGCCTGTGCCTCTACCGGAAACACTTCCGCCGCGATGGCCGCATACGCTGCCCGTGCCGGAATGCGCTCGCTTGTCCTCATTCCTGAAGGCAAAATCGCCTGGGGCAAGCTGTCGCAGGCCCTCGACTACGGCGCGCTTACCATCCAGTTGAAGACTGATTTTGACGGCTGCGTCCGAGTTCTCAGTGAAGTCGTGCGCCGCGCACCCGTCTACCTGCTCAACTCCGTCAACCCTTATCGCCTTGAAGGTCAAAAGACCCCCGCGCTCGAAATCGCCGAGCAGCTTAACTGGGAGGTCCCCGACCACGTCATCGTGCCCGGAGGCAACCTCGCTAATTCCTCCGCACTCGGCAAGGCATTTCTTGAGATGAAGCACCTCGGGCTCACCGACCGTGTGCCGCGCATCTCTATCGTGCAGGCCGAGGGAGCCAACCCGCTTTATCGCTCCATGATCGAGTCCAGCGGCGAGTGCCTCACTCCCGTTGAAGCCGATACCCGCGCCAGTGCTATCCGCATCGGCAATCCCGCCTCGTGGAAAAAGGCCGTGAAGATCATTCGCGCCACCGGCGGATGGGTCGAACAAGCCACCGAAGCCGAAATCGCTCTGGCGAAAGCTGAAATCGGGGCCGAAGGCATCGGCTGTGAGCCTGCCTCGGCCGTCACCCTCGTCGGGCTCAAAAAGTTCCTCGCATCAGGCAAGATCGGACTTCACGAAAGCGTCGTCCTTATCCTCACCGGCCATACTCTCAAGGATTCCGACTACACCATCGACTACCATCGGGGGAAGCTGCTGCGCGACGAAGAAATTGGCCCCCTCCACCCCGAAATCGAAATCACCCGCCGCAACACCGTCGAGCTCGAGGCCGACGCCGACGCCGTTCTCCGTGAGTTGGAAAAGGTGGCTCACTAAATGTCTGCTCATTCGCACCAGCAAGGGGACCCACTCAAGCCGGAAGTTGGCTTGGGCGGGGAACAAGTCCATCTCCGCCTGCCCGCCACCTCGGCAAACCTCGGGCCCGGTTTTGACACTCTGGCGCTCGCGCTCGACCTCTATCTCGATGTGACGGCCCGCTCCGCCGACGCCTTCTCCATCCAGGCCGAAGGGCGCAACCCTGAGGTCTGTGGCGCGCTGGATCGCAATCTCCTGCTCGACGTCTACCGCAAGACCCTCCTCGCACACCATCGCGAGATCACCCCGCTCGCTCTTCAAGTCAACAATCAGATTCCGATAGGAATGGGTTGCGGATCGTCCGCCGCTGTCCGCCTCGCGGGCGTCGCCCTCGCGGCGCAATACGGCGCTCTCAATTGGAGCCGGGAACAGATCCTCGTCGAGGCCACCCGCCTCGAAGGTCATCCCGATAACGCCGCTGCATGCTGGCTCGGCGGTTTTGTTGCTTCCTCCTGGGACGGAATCGATCTCCAAGCCATCTCCTTCGCGCCGCCTATCGCCTGGCGCGCTCTCATCGCTATGCCGGAGCATCCCCTCGCAACCACCGCTTCGCGCGCCGTTCTGCCGGAGAAATACTCCCGCGCTGACGTCGTCGCTAACCTCCAGCGCGTCGCCATGCTCACAGCGGCCTTCGCCTCTGGCCGCGCCGACCTCATTACAGAATCCATGCGTGACCGCATCCACCAGCCTTACCGCAGTCAGGTTTGCCCGCTTCTCTCCAAGCTCCTTCCGCTCGCGGGAAATGAGGGCGTTCTGGGTGTCGCGCTTAGCGGAGCCGGTCCCGCTGTCCTTCTTCTCATAGAATCCGCCGACCGTGCACCGGCAGTTGAACGACAAATTCACCAGATTTGCGCCCAATCAGGCCCAATTACAGTCCTTCAGTGCATTTTGGAGAGCAAGCCGGCCGTTTTTGCGAGTTACTAGCGAGCACCGGGGTCACCATCATTCGGGTGACCACAAAATTACCTAAGATTCCTTGCTATATGCTTCAAAAGACAATACCTTCTCATTCGTGGGCAGTTCTGGGGGAGGGCTGCTCTAGCGCCTGGATTCCTTGATTGGAATCCGGGCGCTTTGATTTTTGTACCAAGGTTTGCACTCTCTAAGTTCTCACTAACGAGAGAAGAATTGCCTGAGTGCTTCAGAAGGCAATACAAAGCTGAATCCCTCTATCTCGCGCAATGTGTTGCATGATTGCGGTACCGAATGTCTCATCAATATTCCACAGCATCCAGAAACAGTCCCCGTGCAGGGGCCGTTGCTCCTGCCGCTGTCCTCGACCGCATTGCAAGAATCTCCGTGATCTCCTCCGGAGCGATCGCACCACGCCCCGCATCAACGAAAGTCCCTACCAGGTTGCGCACCATGTGGTGTAGAAACCCATTTCCCCGCACGCGGTAGATCAACAGATCAACTTCTTCGCTCCACCCCGACGAAAGGACTGTTCGCACATTGCTCCCCGGCACTGCGTCCGCCTGGCGATCAGCGATATCCGGGTCCGTCGCCGCAAACGAAGTAAAGTCATGCTCTCCGACTACCAGCGCCGCCGCCAGCCGCATTTTTTCCACATCAAGCGGCCAGGGCAGGGCGTAAACATAGCGCGCCGCCCATGGCGAACAGATCTCTCCTCGAAATATCCGGTACTCGTACGTCTTTGCCTTTACACTGTGCCGCGCATGGAATCCGTCCGCGGCGTGCTCCGCCCCCAGGACTCGAATAGCTGCCGGAAGCGTACGGTTCAGGGCCCTCAGCAGGTTTCCCGGCGGAATCGCAGCCTTCAACTCGCAGGATGCCACCTGTGCCCGCGCATGCACTCCAGCATCTGTGCGCCCGCTGCCCTGAGGAAGCACCCGCTCGCCCACCACGCGCTCGATCGCCTCGGCCAGTTCACCCTGAATTGTGAGCCGACCCGGCTGCACTTGCCAGCCGTGGAAATCTGTTCCGTCATAAGCCAGGGTCATCTTCCAATTCATACGTTTCTTCGCATCTTCTCAAAACTTCTGTGTCTTTTCCCCCTGCTGAATCATCAGATTGCCTACGATATACTCAGGCATCCTTCCTGGTTCACGTTTGCGGAACGAACAGAGGGCACTTGGCGTATAGAAATCTGGCAGGATAAACCTAACAGGATAAACCCCGGCACATCAGTGAATTTGCCGTTCTCATTGGTCTTTTTGGAGAGGTTGAATGTACTTGTTCCGTGCGAGCGAAGATTCAGCAAATGGTTCCCGATTCAGTGAAAAACTAAAAGCCGCGGCGCTCATCAGCCTCACGCTTCTTGGCACTATGCCGGGATTCGGGCAGACCGCCACGCAGACCCCTGCAAATCCGGCTGCGCAGCCGAATACTCAGGGACTCCCACCGGAACCCACTCCAAACTTCACTTCGCCGCTCTACCTGCGCCCTGGCCCGCGTGACTTCACCAGGCCCCGCAACTACTGGCCGAATCCATTCGCGCCATATCGGCCCACTACCGCGCCCGAAGCCAACTTCCTCAACTCGCCCAAACTAGCGGACCTGGTGCGCGACGGCAAAATCTATCTCAGTCTCAGCGATGCCATCGTCCTAGCCCTTGAAAACAACTATGACATCGCGATTCAGCGCTACAACCTCGACATCGCAGACACCGATCTCCTTCGTGCGCAGGCCGGCAGCACTTTGCTCGGCGTTCCCAGCGGACTTGTTACCGGAACCCTCGGCGGAGCCGGAACCACGGTGACCGGCGGCGGCGGTCCCGGCGGAACAAGCGTCGCTTCCGGAGGCGCGGGTGCAGGCGCGGGCGGTCTGGCCCTCACCACCAACGGCGGTGGCCCAGTGCCCGAAAATCTCGATCCATATCTCACCGGAACTCTCGAATTCCAGCGGCAGTTGGTCCCTGAGCAGAACATCCTGTTCTATCCATCCGGGTCGCTGAGCCAGAACACCAATCAGTACAACTTCGCTTACAACCAGGGCTTCCTTACCGGAACCGCGCTCCAGGTCGCCTTCAACAACAACTACTCAACCTCGAATAGCTTTTTTAATTCCTACAGCCCTTCATACACTACCAGCTTCAACGTGCAGCTCACGCAGCACGTGCTCCAGGGTTTCGGATGGGGCGTCAACGGGCGTTTCATCGTTCAGGCCAAGAACAACCGCCGCATCGCCGACTCCGCATTCCGCCAGCAGTTGCTCTACACCATGAACCAGGTGGAGGACATCTACTGGGGCCTCGTCAGCGCCTACGAGGATCTCCAGTCAAAGGACCGCGCGGTAGCGCAGTCCTCGCAGTTGCTCAAAGACAACGAGAAGCAGTTACAGATTGGCACCCTGGCTCCTCTCGATGTAGTCAGCGCGCGCAGCGGACTTGAGACCGATAAGCAGGCGCTCATCGCCTCGCAGAGCAATCTTGAATACCAGCAGTTGCTCATGAAGCAGGCCATCAGCCGCAACCTTAATGACCCGGTCATCGCGAATGCCCCCGTCATTCCCACCGATCGCGTCACCCTCGCGGAAACACCCGAGGAACACGAGTCCGTTGATGAACTGGTGCGCCAGGCCGACGCCAACAGTCCGACAATCGAGCAAGCTCAGCTTGTCCTTAAGAACGACAAGATCACGCTCAAGGGCGTAAAGAACGGTTTGCTCCCGACGCTCGACGTGAGCGCATTCTATGGTGCATCCGCGTTAGGCGGCATGCAGAGCCCGAATTGCGTCGACTTTATTACCAGCCAGCGGTGCGCTCCAGGAACCTACCCTCCGGCAACCTACGGCACTGCTGTCTCAAACCTGTTCAATAGCAGCGCCCCCAACAAGGGAGTAGAGTTCAACCTCAACATCCCCATCCGTAACCGTACTGCCCAGGCCGAGCAGGCCCGCTCCGTGCTCGAATACCGCCAGGCACAGATGCGCCTTCAGCAGCTCTACGTTCAGACCAAAATGCAGGTCATCAACGCGCAGTATGCGCTCACGAATGACCGCGCGGCCGTGCAGTCGGCCACTGTCACTCGCGATTACGACCAGCAGAGCCTTAAGGCTGAAATCACCAAGCTGCGCCTCGGAGCTTCGACCACCGCCAACGTTCTCCAGCAGCAGCGCACCAGTGCCGCCGCTGAAAGCACACTCATCGCAGCAACTGCGAAATACGCCATCGATCGCGCTTCGCTGGCCGAACTCCTCGCGAGCACTCTTGATCGCTACAACATCTCCATAGTCGACGCGGCCAGCGGCAAGGTAACCGCTCAGCCCACCATCCCCGGAATCCATCCCGCGGCGCAGGAGCCGGAAGTCACCGTTCCCAATCAGCAGCAGAACCTTCAGCAGCAGGAGGAGCAGAAGCAACACCAGCCCACAACGCCTCCCGCCAACCCGAAGTGAAGATTGTTTGGGCCACGTAAAAGCCCCGGCAAGTCCGGGGCTTTTTTCATGCGTCCATACCTGATAGAATCAGTAAAATCCACCCCAGGGAGCAGCAATGCAGGCGATCCTTGCGCTCGAAGACGGGCGCATCTTCCGCGGTGAGGGCCACGGCGCCAAGGGCGAGTGTTACGGCGAAGTCGTTTTCAATACATCACTGACCGGCTATCAGGAAATATTCACTGATCCCTCCTATGCCGGCCAGATCGTCGTTCTTACCAATCCTCAAATCGGCAATTACGGAACCAACGCTGCCGATAACGAAGCCAACAAGCCATACATCGAAGGCCTCGTCACCCGCGAATTCTCACCCGTCTCCTCCAACTGGCGCTCGCAACAGGTCACTGACGAGTATCTCGAGCGCTTCCAGGTTCCCGTCATCTCCGACATCGATACACGTGCCCTCGTGCGTCACCTCCGCACTAAGGGAGTCATGCGCGGAGTCATCTCTTCCATCGAGACTGACACGAACATCCTTGTCGAAAAGGCGCGGGGCATCCGCAAAATGGACGGCACTGACCTCGCCAAAGTCGTCTCTACCAAGGCCCGCTATGAGTGGGAGTCCGATGGCCCCGACCCGCTCGGCCAGCCCGCCTTCGAGGAAAACGAAGAGCAGTCGGCCGACGAGTTCTCGCCTGATCTCCACGTCGTCGCCTACGACTTCGGCATCAAGAAAAACATTCTTCGCATGCTCGCCAAAGAGCGTTGCCGCGTCACTGTCGTTCCCGCGGAAACTTCCGCTGAAGACGTGCTCTCACTCAACCCCAACGGCATCTTTCTCTCCAACGGCCCAGGAGACCCCGAGCCCGTCACTTACGCACAGGACAACATCCGAAAGCTCGCCGGCCGCAAGCCCATCTTCGGAATCTGCCTCGGGCACCAATTGCTCGGTCTTGCGCTCGGGGGAAAAACCTACAAGCTCAAGTTCGGGCACCACGGCGGCAACCACCCGGTCAAGTGCATGGACTCAGGCAAAGTTGAGATTACCTGCCACAACCACAACTTCGCCGTCGATCCCGACTCCATGAAGCTCAGCGAAGTCGAGCTCACGCACGTCGACCTCAATGATAATACGCTCGAGGGCATGCGCCACCGCACCATGCCCATCTTCAGCGTGCAGTACCACCCTGAAGCCAGCCCCGGCCCCCACGACTCCAACTACCTTTTCCGCGACTTCCGCAAAATGATGGAGGAATGGAAGGGATGAAGAGAATGCTACTCATCGCAGTATTGGGATCGAGTAGTTTTCTTTTTGGCCAGACTGTTTGCACTGGCATCCACGGTACTGACAACACGATCGATTATTGCTCTCCAATAATGTTAAACTTGTTAAACAGGAGGAGATCATGCTGGGCGTGAGATTGGAACCGGAGCTAGAGGCGCGCCTCGATTCACTCGCGAAGGCGACCGGACGCACTAAGAGCTTTTATGCCAAAGAGGCAATTCGTCAGTACATCGAAGATCGCGAAGATTCTCTATTAGCGGACAAAATACTAAGCCGGAACGAGCCTGTGTTTACGCTCGAAGAGGTGAAGCGGGAACTTGGCTTGGAAGATTAGTTTTACAAAAAATGCGCTGAAGCAGCTTAAGAAGCTGGATAAGCCAACAGCGCGGCTTGTGGTCGGCTTCCTGGAGGAGAAGATCGCAGGAGCGCCTGACGCACGCAAATATGGCCATGCCCTCGTTGGCGACCGGAAGGGCCGATGGCGTTATCGAATCGGGGATTACCGAGTGTTGTGCGAATTGCGAGACAAACAGTTACTGGTGGTCGTGATTACGCTCGGCCATAGGCGAGAAATCTACAGATAAGCGGGAAGAATTAAATGCCACGCAGGAATGACATCTCAAAGATTCTGGTGATCGGCTCCGGGCCGATCGTGATTGGCCAGTCGGCCGAGTTCGACTATTCAGGCACCCAGGCTTGCAAGGCCCTCAAGTCTGAGGGCTACGAGGTCGTGCTGGTCAATTCCAATCCCGCCACCATCATGACTGACCCCGAGCTGGCCGACCGCACCTACATCGAGCCGCTCACGCTTCAGTACGTCGAAGAAATTCTGCGGATCGAGTCGGACATGCTTCGCCAGAGTGGGCGCGGCGGCAAGTTCGCTCTGCTCCCCACCGTCGGCGGACAAACCGCCCTCAACCTCGCCGTCGACCTCGCCGATTCCGGAATCCTCGACAAATTCGACGTCGAACTCATCGGAGCCAAGCTCGAAGCCATCAAGAAGGCCGAAGACCGTCTGCTCTTCAAAGACGCGATGACACGCATCGGCCTCGACATGCCGCGCTCCGCGCTGGTCAACAATCTGCGCGACGGCGTCGACTTTGCCGGCAAGATTGGTTTTCCCGTTATCATCCGCCCTTCATTTACCCTCGGCGGCTCCGGCGGGGGCCTCGCCTACAACCGCGAAGAACTCATGGAGATCCTCTCCCGCGGCCTCGATCTTTCGCCGGTCCATGAGTGCCTCATCGAAGAATCCGTCCTCGGCTGGAAAGAGTACGAGCTTGAGGTCATGCGCGATCTCGCCGACAACGTCATCATCATCTGCTCTATCGAAAACATGGACCCCATGGGAGTCCATACTGGCGACTCCATCACCGTCGCTCCCGCCCAGACACTCACCGACCGCGAGTACCAGGCCATGCGCGACGCCGCAATCCGCGTCATGCGCGAAATCGGCGTAGAAACCGGCGGCTCAAACGTCCAGTTCGCCGTTCATCCCAACACCGGTCGCATGACCGTCATCGAGATGAATCCGCGCGTCTCGCGTTCTTCCGCGCTCGCCTCCAAGGCCACCGGATTCCCCATCGCCAAAATCGCCGCCAAGCTCGCCGTCGGCTACACCCTCGATGAAATCCCCAACGATATCACCAAAATGACGCCGGCCTGTTTCGAACCGACCATCGATTACGTCGTAACCAAGATCCCCAAATGGCAGTTTGAGAAATTTCCCGGCGCCGACGAAAACCTCGGCCCACAAATGAAGTCCGTCGGCGAAGTCATGGCCATCGGCCGCACCTTCAAGGAATCCCTCATGAAGGCACTGCGCTCGCTCGAAACCGGCAAAAAAATCGGAGCCGAAGTCCTTGAGCCGCGCCGTCTCACTCAACGCCTCGTCACTCCGCAGCCCGAGCGCCTCAGCTACATTCGCTTCGCCTTCCGTCAAGGACTCTCCGTCCGCGAAGTCGCCCGAATGACCGCCATGGACCCCTGGTTCCTCTACCACATCAAGGAAGTCACCGACACCATCGCGAAAGTCGGCGAGCACACTGCAGGCACTCTCACGCCCGAACTGCTTCGCAAAGCCAAGCGCCAAGGCGTCTCCGACGAGCGCATCACTGAGGTCTGGGGTAAGCCCACCAATGAGGGAGTCGCTGAAGTCCGCGCCCTGCGCCATAGCTACGGCATCCGTCCGGTTTATAAACTCGTCGACACGTGTGCCGCCGAGTTCGAAAGCTCCACGCCCTACCTCTACTCCACCTACGACGAAGAGGACGAGGCCGCGCCAACTTCAAAACGCAAAGTCATCATTCTCGGCAGCGGTCCTAACCGCATCGGACAGGGAATCGAGTTCGATTATTGCTGCTGCCACGCCTCCTTCGCACTCAAGGAAGACGGCTACGAAACCATCATGGTCAACTGCAACCCTGAGACCGTCTCCACCGACTACGATACCAGCGACCGTCTCTACTTCGAACCGCTCACCCTCGAAGATGTGCTTGCCGTGTACGAACACGAGGCCTCTAGCGGCGCCGACATCGGCATGATCGTCCAGTTCGGCGGCCAGACTCCACTCAATCTTGCACTGCGCCTCAAATCCGCTGGCGTGCCCATCATCGGAACCTCGCCCGAATCCATCGACCTCGCCGAAGACCGCAAGCGCTTTGGCAAACTCCTCGAGGACCTCAACATCCCGCAGCCTCCAGGAGTCATCGCCACCAGCGTTGAAGAAGCCCTCGCTGGAGCTGAGCGTATCGGCTACCCCGTGCTCGTGCGCCCCTCCTACGTCCTCGGCGGTCGCGCCATGGTCATCGCCTACGACAGCGAGGCCGTCACCCGCTACATGAAGGAAGCCGTCGAGTATTCGCAGGAACGCCCCATCCTCGTCGATCACTTCCTCGAAGACGCCGTAGAAGTCGACGTTGACGCCCTCTGCGACAAAAAGGACGTCGTCATCGCAGGAATCATGCAGCACATCGAAGAGGCCGGCATCCACTCCGGCGATTCCTCCTGCGTGCTGCCCGCTGTCGACCTCGCGCCCGCCACGCTCGACACCCTGCGCAGCTACACACGCAAGCTCGCTCTCGCGCTTAATGTCGTCGGCCTAGTCAACCTTCAGTTCGCAATCCAGCGCAAACCCGGCCAGCCGGACAAGGTCTTCGTCATCGAAGTCAATCCGCGCGCATCCCGTACCGTGCCCTACGTCTCCAAGGCCACGGGAATCCCGCTTGCAAAGATCGCCTCGCGTCTCATGACCGGCCGCACGCTTCGCCAACTGCTCCCTGACCAGGTTGCCTCAGGCCGCGACCTTGAAACCGGCGCGCACTTCTTCGTCAAGTCGCCCGTCTTCCCGTGGAACAAATTTCCCGGAGTCGATACCGTCCTCGGCCCGGAGATGAAGTCCACCGGTGAAGTCATGGGCGTCGCCGACAATTTCGGAGAAGCCTTTGCCAAGGCTCAGCTCTCCGCCGGGCAAAAGCTCCCGCTGAAGGGAACGGTCTTCTTCAGCGTCAATGATCGAGACAAGTCTCAACTCGTCGATCTCGCCCGCCAGTACGTCGAGCTTGGCTTCAACATCGTCGCCACTGAAGGCACAGCCAACAAGCTCGAGCAAGCTGGGATGGTCGTCGAGCGTGTCTACAAAGTCAAAGAAGGTCGTCCCAACGTCGTCGATCTCATCAAAGGCGAGCGCATCCAGCTCATCATCAATACGCCCCACGGACAGGACACGTTCTTCGACGAGAAAGCCATCCGCCGCGCTGCCGTCCTCCAGCGCATCCCGACGATCACAACTATCGCCGCTGCCCGTGCCGCTGCCGATGGAATCACCGCTCTCCAACAACGCCAGATCACCACCTACGCGCTGCAACACCTGCATAGCCAGCGCTTGGCTGCTAAATGATAGGTTGTCATCCTGAGCGTGGCGCGCAATGCGCCACGCAGTCGAAAAGCCTGCATTTTTAGGGCAGGGAACTCACAGCACAAACGGAACCAGCGCTCTCACCCGCTGCCGATACTCCACGTACTGCGTCCCAAACTGTTGCATCATGAAGCGCTCTTCGATTTGCGCCTTCAATCGGAACGCCACACCGACGATCAGCACGCCTACAAAGCAGCGCACTAGTCCATAAACCAGAGACGTCCCCAGCAGGCCAAACAGAACGCCCGTGTAAATCGGATGACGGACAATCGCATACGGCCCGCGCAGCATCAATTGATGATTCTCCTTGATGGTCACCGTGCCGCTCCAGTTGCGACCGAGCACCAGCCGCGCCCAAACGGCAAACAGAACGCCCAATAGAGTCAGTGCCGCCCCGAACAGCACCCAATCCCCAGTCTGCGGAACCACGCGGTGGTCGAGCCATCCGCCCGAAAAAACCGGGTAAAAATTAAAGATGAACTCCAGGCCAATCAAAGCCAGCCCAGCCTGCAGCAAGCGTGACGCTCCTGTCTGCCGCTGCACGGCTCGCTTTGTCGTGAGCGCAGCAACGCACCAAAGAATCAGGGCGACCAACCAGAACGCGCCCATCCACCGCACAATCAATCCAGCCATTTCTGCTCCTTTGCCAACCGCAACCATTACGTCAAGCCAGCTCGCCCTGTTCCCAGCAGGACCCGCAAATCCCGCAAATTATTTCCCGTCGGCCCCGTCACAATCGCATCCCCCAGCGCAGCAAACACTCTCCCGCTGTCAAACCGTTTCAACGCCGCCTTCGCATCAATTCCTGCCGCCCGCGCCCGCGCCACAGTCATCGCATCGGCGATCGCGCCTGCTGCCTCGCTGTTCCCATCCACTCCATCTGACCCCGCGCTTAACACCACGATCTCTCCATCTGCATCATTAACCATCTCAACCGCGGCCTCCAATGCGAAATGCTGATTGCGCCCACCACGCCCCACCGCGCCTTCCAGCCTCACCGTCACCTCACCTCCGGAAACAAGGCACACTCGAGATTCCTCTCTTTGCAACCCTTCGAACCGCTTTAGCAAATATCCGCATGCCTTCTTGTAGTCCCAGTCGTCGCACGCATTATCGACCACCGCCTCATACCCTAACGTCCGCGCCTGTTCGCAAGCCGCGGCCACCAGATCATCATTCGAAAGCAACACTTCATAATCCGGTTCGCGCAAATTCGGCGCTGGCGCAGCATCAAGTTCAGTCCGCTCAAACCACTCTCCAACTCGCCTCGGAAACCTCGCCATCAGCCCGTACCGATCCACAATCTCCCGGGAGTCGTAATCTCCAGCGTGATCCGGCAGCGTCGGCGACGACGCAACCGCCTCCACATCCTTCACCGGAACATCCGCTACAACCAGGGTCACCTGCCGCGCCGGCTCCGCAGCTAGCGCCAGGCGCCCGCCCTTCACCGCTGAGAGCCGTCTCCGCACCGCATTGATCTCTGAAATCGTCGCGCCCGACCCCACCAGCGCTCGATGAAACTTCAGCATCTCCTCCAGCGAAATTGCTGGATCATGCGGAAGCTCCATCATTGCCGATCCGCCCCCGCTCAACAGAAAAAATACCAGCGTCCGCTTGTCAGCCTCTCGCAGCAACCCGAGCGCCGCTCGCGCCGACGCAAACGACTCCGCATTCGGCAGCGGATGCCCTCCCACAAACCACTTCACGCGCTCATCGGCATGCGCCGGAAGCACCGCACCCGAGCACACCCCGCGTACCGGCACTCCCTTTGGAAGGCGCCGCAGCAGCGCGCGACTCATCGGGACTGCTGCTTTGCCCAGCGCAATCACCAGAACTTCTTCGTAATCATCCAGAAGAATCGGCTCTGAACCCGACAGCGGCCTTACGAGCGTTCCACCTTCAACCCGCAAATGCCGCTCCATTGCGGCTTCAACATTGCACGCCTTTATGGCGCCCTCAAAAATCGCGAGCGCGTCCGCCCGCAAAGTCGGATATAGTGCCCGTCGCAGCTCACTCATAAGAACCGCGCCTGCACCCAATCGCTAATCGCCGTTTGTACCTTGTCCAGCTTGCCCACAAAAAAATGCTCCGCGCCTGCCACCCACACCATCTCCTTCGGATCGGCCGCCTTGCCCACTGCCGTCGCTACCTCCTCGCGCGGCCCATACTGGTCCTGCGTCCCGCTAATGAACAACTTTGGAATCCGACACCCCGCCAAAAACTCATAGCTGTATCCGCGCCCTTCCGCTTTCACCGGAAGCCCCAGCGCCACCGCGCCCTTCACTCGCCCATCGCCGCACACCGTGCGCAACCCCACATAAGCTCCAAATGAGAAGCCCGCGAACAACATCGGCAATCCCGTTTCCCGCTGCAACCAGTCGAGACCTGCGCGAACATCATCCTGCTCACCGCTCCCATGGTCGTGCTCGCCTTCGCTCAGTCCTGTCCCGCGAAAGTTAAACCGCAACACCGGAAACCCGAACCCCTGAAACGCTTTCATTGCGTGATACACCACCTTGTTGTGCATCGTCCCGCCACCCAGCGGATGCGGATGACACAGCAGCACCGCATACTTAGCATCTGTAGCACCCGTGTTCAGCAGCGCCTCCAGTCGTCCCGACGGCCCGCGCAAATCCCCAATCGTCCTTACCGTTTGCACTCCTGCATCCATGCCCCGATTCTAACCACATAAGACGCCCGGCTTGACATTTCACCGTATACCTGTTTACTCTAGGCATGGTTGGAAATTGCCTATGAAAAACCCTACCCCCCGCGACCTCTTTCCCGGAGCCCTGGAGATGATGATCCTCCAGTCGCTCCGCCGCCAGCCTGCTCACGGATACGCTCTCGTTCAGCACATCCAGCAGCGCTCCAGCAATCTGCTTCAGGTTGAGGAAGGCTCCCTCTATCCCGCGCTTCAGCGGCTTCTCAAAGCCAAACTGGTGCGCGCCGAGTGGACAGTCTCCACCACGAACCGCCGCGTCCGCACCTACTCCATCACCGCCACTGGCCTGCGCCATCTCGAAAAGGAAATTTCCAGCTTCGAGCGCATGTTCCAGGGCATCAACATGGTTCTCAACCCCGACGAAGTCTAAGCGAGAAGGGAAGCGCCATCCATGAATTGGCTCACTCGCATCTACCGCGCAACATTCGGACGCCGACGCGCCCTCTACAACGATCTCGCCGAAGAGATGCGTCAGCATCTCGATGAGCGCACGGAAGAACTCATGCGCGAAGGCCTCTCCCGCGCTGACGCGGAGTCTGCAGCTCGCCGCGCCTTCGGTAACCCCACGCTCCTTGAGCAGCGCAGTCGCGAGATATGGCAATGGCAGGCGATCGAGTTGTTTCTCGCCGACGTGAAGCGCACCATTCGCCGACTGCGCCGAGCCCCTGCATTCACGACCACGGTCCTGCTCACCTTGGCGGTCGGGATAGGCGCGAACACGGCAGTCTTCAGTGTCATCAACAGCGTCTTGCTCAAGCCTCTCCCCTACCCAAACTCTAATCGGCTTGTGTCGCTGTGGCTCAGCGCTCCCGGTGCCGGCGGTCTGTCAAATTTTGCGAACGGACTCCAGCTTTCGCCGTCAATGTATTTCACTTTTTCGCGCCACAATCGCAGCTTCGATTCGATGGGCATCTGGCACTCTGGACTTGCCAACGTGACCGGCGTTGCTCGCCCCGAGCAGGTCCACACCATTCTTGTCAGCGACGGAGTGCTGCAAACCCTCGAAGTTCCGCCCGCGCTGGGCCGCTGGTTTTCGCAGTCTGATCAGGAACCGCACGGCGCACAGACGGCAATGCTCAGCTACGGATATTGGCAGCGCCGTTTTGGCGGCGAGCGCAACGTGATTGGACGAATTATCCAGGTGGACTCGCAGCCGCGCGAGATTGTCGGAGTTATGCCCCGCAACTTCCGCATGGTCAATAAGGAGTTCGACCTCCTGCTTCCTATGGCGCTCGATCCCATTCATGAAACATTGGCGCCCTTCTACGGAAACAGTGTCGCCCGACTCAAGCCCGGAGTATCGATCGCACAAGCCGACTCAGACATCGCACGCCTCATCCCGGTTTGGATGGATTCCTGGACGAACGGTCCCGGCTCCAACCCGCACTATTACGAAACGTGGAGAATCACTCCCAATTTACATTCGCTCAAGCAGCAAGTGATTGGCGACGTAAGCGGCGTTTTATGGATCGTCATGGCAACCGTGGGACTCGTGATGCTCATCGCCTGCACGAACATCGCGAATCTTCTGTTGGTACGCTCAGAATCCCGTCAGCATGAGCTTGCGATCCGCGCAGCCTTGGGTGCCGGTCGAGCACGCATCGCGCGCGAGCTTCTGCTGGAGAGCCTCGTGCTCAGTCTCGCGGGCGGGGCGGTCGCCATCGGAATCGCGTCGCTCGGCTTGCGCCTTCTGACAGCGGCCGGACCCAGAAATTTGCCTCGCCTGGTCGAGATTTCTCTCGACGCGCACTCTCTCTGGTTTACCCTGCTCCTCGCTGTGCTCTCAGGTCTTCTGTTTGGTTCCATTCCCGCATGGAAATATGCTCGGGCACACGCCTCGTTGCCACTCGACAACACCGGAAGGACAGCGAGCATTGGCCGCGCACGGCAGCATTCTCGCCGGCTGCTGGTCATCGCGCAGGTTGCCATCGCGCTCGTGCTTCTCGTTTGCTCCTGCCTTATGATCCGCACCTTCGTCGCAATGCGTAATGTCGAGCCTGGATTTGCGAATCCCGCGCGCGTCCAGACCATGCGCATATCCATTCCTGAATCACTCATCGCTGATCCTCAGTTGGTCACGCGTACTGAACAAAACATCAGCGACAGGCTCGCCGCAATCCCGGGCGTTTCCTCAGCGGGATTCGCTGTTGCCGTTCCCATGGATGGCGTAGACCCAAACTGGGATCAGATCATTGTCGAGGGCAAGGGCTACCAGGGCGGCGAGCCGCCGATGCGCTTCTTCAACTACGTTTCGCCGGGATATTTCCACGCCATGGGAACGCGCCTCGTCGCCGGCCGTGATTTCACATGGGCAGATATCTATGGTCTGCTGCCAAAAGTGATCGTCTCCGAAAACTTTGCGCGGGAATCGTGGGGCACCGCCGCCGCTGCAATTGGAAAGCGCGTCCGGCAATACTCCGGCTCACCTTGGCAGGAGGTAATCGGCGTCGCCCAGGACGTTCGCCAACACGGCGTCGGCGAAGTTGCTCCTCCTACAATCTACTGGCCGACAATGCTGACCAGTCCGTATACTCGGCAGCCTTCAATTCAGGTCAACCGATCGGTCGCGTTCGTCATCGACAGTAGTCGTGCAGGAACTGAGAGCTTCCTGAATCAAATGCAGCATGCGGTCTGGTCTGTAAATTCAAACCTTCCCATCGCTTCGATATTCACCATGCAGCAAATCTACGATCAATCCATGGCACGCACTTCATTCACTCTGGTCATGCTGGCCATCGCCGGCGTCATGGCCCTGGTTCTCAGCATCATCGGCATCTACGGAGTCATCTCCTACACTGTCTCGCAGCGCACGCGTGAAATGGGCATCCGACTGGCGCTGGGCGCG
Source organism: Acidobacteriaceae bacterium (assembly GCA_035945555.1). GTDB lineage: Bacteria > Acidobacteriota > Terriglobia > Terriglobales > Acidobacteriaceae > Silvibacterium. Next base: position 15,533 of record DASZAG010000156.1, on the reverse strand, counting down.
CTGCCTCGTGAACTGAAATGGATGTTTGTGAAGTCGGCGCTGGAAATGGCGGGAATCGGTATCGTCCTCGGCTTGGTAATCGCGATTCCGCTCACAACCTTGATTCGATCCCTGCTCTTCGGGGTCAGCTCATCGGACCCCGTAACATACCTGGTGGTTTCCTTGGCCCTGTTCCTGGCTGCGCTGCTCGCCAGCTACATCCCAGCGATCCGCGCCGCCTCCATCGACCCCATCCAGGCTCTTCGCGCCGAATAAAGAGCTGCGCATGCACGAACGACCCGCCACATCGTAAGCGGGTCGTTCGCACATTTTCTCAAGCGGTTAATTCGATCCTAGACCGAACGCCGCTCCACCAACAGGAGAGCCCGATCCCAGCAGGCGAGAGAATGCAGACGAGAGGCCGGCACATTCTTCTCGTATCACTCGCTGCAAATTTCAGAAAGATAGGGCTTTCCGAGGATGTACCGCTGGGGAGGAGTAGCAGGCGCTACTGAATCTCAGCCAGAATCGCCGCCGCCGCCGCCGCCGGATCAGCCGCCTGCGTAATCGGCCTGCCGATCACAAGGTAGTCCGCGCCCGCAGCAGTCGCCGCCGCCGGAGTCGCCACCCGCTTCTGGTCGCCAACTGCCGCGCCCATCGGCCGAATTCCCGGAATCACCAGCGTCGCTTCCGGAAACGACTGCCGCATCGCCGCAACCTCCTCTGCGCTGGAGACGAATCCGCGGATTCCAGCCCCCCAACCGACTCGGGCCAGCCGCAATACCTGATGGGCAGGCGAGTCCGCGATGCCGACCGCCCTAAGCTGCTCGCTGTCCATGCTCGTCAGCACCGTCACGGCCAGAAGCTTCGGAGCCTCCGCCAAACCGGCCGTCGCATCCGCCGCCGCCGCCATCATCGCCGGACCACCGCCCGCGTGCAGCGTGAGCATCTGCGCTCCCGCCCGCGATGCTGACCGCACCGCACCGGCAACCGTGTTGGGAATATCGTGCAGCTTCAAATCGAGAAATACAGAGTAGCCCTTGTCTCGGAGGGAACCGACAATGCTATTTCCTTCGGCAAGATAAAGTTCGAGCCCAACCTTAAACCACTGGATCATACCGTCCAGCCGCCCCGCCAACTCCATCGCTTTCGCGCCATCAGGCATATCCAGGGCCACGATCACACGTTCACGCGCAGCAGAGGGCATAGACGCACCAATCCTTCAAGGGTCTTAGGAACCATATTAGCGATAAAGGAACTAGCAGAAAAGCCGGGTCGGAAGCGAAAATCTCAGCGCTCTTCGGGGAGCGTCATTTGAGCCAATTGAGGAGTGGTAATCAAGTCCACCCGCACCGGGGCCGTCCCCCGTTGCCCAAAGCCCAGCATCCGGGCTGCCTTGTAAGAGAGGTCGATAATCCTGTTTTGCGGCAGCGGACCGCGATCATTCACCCGAACCACCACGGACCTGTGGTTCCGCAGGTTCGTCACCCGCACCAGTGATCCCATAGGAAGCGTCCGATGAGCGCAGGTCATGGCGTTCATATCGTAGTTTTCGCCGCTGGCCGTCTGCTGGCCCTGGAAGAACTTGCCGTACCATGAAGCGCGGCCTACCTGGTACCAGCGGTGCTGCGGCTGGTGCGGACCTTGCGTCGGCTGTTCCGCCTTGCCGGTTTGGGTTCCGGTTACGCCAATCACCGTCACAAGTACGGCGCTGGCCAGCAATGCGTAGCGTCGAGAGCGAGTATTCTTAGGAATTGCGATAGCGTTCATAACCCTCCTTCAAAATTGTATGGAGGCCTAAAACCCGAAGTCAAACAAAATACTTGCTTTATTTCTAAAAATAGCTTGCATCCACAGGGTAAGTTGTGATAAAAAATCCAGCCCATTCGCCGTCACCCCGTCCGAACCTCCTTACCATCGCCGGGTTTGACCCATCTTCGGGCGCTGGCATTACCGCCGATATCAAGGTCTTCGCCTCCCACCAAGTCATTGGATTGGCTGCCATTACCGCTCTTACCGTGCAGTCGACTCAGGGAGTCCGTCGCGTCGATCCGGTCTCACCGGATACGCTTCGTCAGACCCTCGACTGCCTCGCCGAAGACCTGCCCATCTCGGGAGTAAAGATTGGGATGCTCGCCACGGCCCCGGTGGTGGATGTAGTGGCCGATTTTCTGGGGAATTCGGGCATTCCCACCGCAAGAATCGTCCTCGATCCAGTCCTGGAATCCAGTTCTGGTCGCGCTCTGCTTTCTGGGGATGGCATTAACCTGCTGAAAAAAAGGCTTTTGCCGCTCGCCGGCTGGGTCACGCCCAACCTCACCGAGCTCAGTATCCTGGTCGGCTTCGAGGTGTCAGGCCGCGACTCCATTCCCTCCGTCACAGCGGGCCTCGCCGCCCGCTTTCCAAACCTGAACATCGCCGTTACCGGCGGCCATCTCGATCCGCCCGACGACTTCCTTCACACCGCACAGGGCGTCCAGCAATGGTTTCCCGGCCGGCGCATCGAAACCCGTTCCACCCACGGAACGGGCTGTGCCTTTTCCTCAGCGTTGCTCGCGCGCTTGGTAGCCGGTGACTCCGCGCCCCAGGCCGTCGCAGCAGCCAAATCCTACGTCGCGGAAGCCATGCGGGCTGCCGTGCCCCTCGGACGAGGCCATGGCCCGCTCAACCACCTCTATAAGCTCTAGTCCGCCGAAGCCTCGTCCGGAATCTCCATTTCCTCACCTGAGTTCTGCGCGGCCAGCTCTTCCTCGGTCACAAGGAAGCGGCGGATATACCGCAACGGTTCCTCGGTCGCTGCCATCTCCCTTAGGTGGTACTCCCACGAATGCCCCCGCAGAGTCCGCCGCGTGTAGGCCTTCCGCACCACGGTAATCTCTTCGCCCCGCGGGTTCAGCCGCTTGAACTCCCGAGTCGGCACCACAAACTGCATCTGCCGTCCCGGTTTCCAAAAGTGCCGGGCAAACTCATGCGAGAACAAAAGCGCGTAGTAGCGATTTCCATTGCTCAATGCCTCAATCGCCGCCTCGGCATTGGTCCACTTGTCACCCATCTTCGCCTGGTACCATCTTCGAAACTCAAACCCATTCGTCCGGGCCTGCAGCACCAGTAGACGTAATAGCTCTCTCCTGGTCATTGGGGAACCTCAAAGCCTCTAACCATATCACCCTATGACCATCCATGGTGCATCACAGCTAGAATGCTTGCAGGTTTTCCTCACAAACGTGATCGCCAATCGTAACCAGTCCCAAATCGGAACACACTTGAAAAATTCTCCCCTGCTGCCTTTCCCAGGCTTTCCGCGCAAGCTCCTCATCACCGCTCTAGCTGCCGTTCTTGCTCTCCTGCCCGCCCGTGCCGCCACCGCCCAAAAGGTCGATACCGCCCCACTCAATCGCGACCCGTACGTGCAGGAGGCGTTCCGCGAGTACTACAACATGGACTACGACTCGGCCCTCGTCAAGTTTCAGCGCATCCAGGCCCAGCACCCCAATGACCCGCTGGCCACCGCCTTTGTCCTCCACGTCATACTGTTCCGCGAACTCAATCGGCTCGATCTGCTCGACACCACCTTCTATGCCAACGACGGCTTTCTCACCGGCAAGCACCCAGTTGTCGAAGACCCAAAGGTTCGCGCCCAGATCAAGTCCTTGTCGCAAAAAGTCTACGACCAGGCCGCCGCTGAGCTGCGCAGCAACCCGAACGACGTGGATGCCTTGTTCGCGCGCGGCTGGGCACGCAGTCTCCAGGCCACCTACCTCGCCATGGTCGAGCGCAGCTTCAGCTCAGCCTTGCATTTGGCTCTCGGAGCAAAGGACGACCATCAGCGCGTCCTTCAGCTCGACCCCAATTACGACGACGCCAAAATGGTCGTCGGAATTTACCAATACACCGTGGGGGCACTCCCCTTTGGATTCAAGCTCCTCTTCGGCTTTGCCGGCATTCATGGCTCAAAGTCCTCGGGTTTGGCGCTGCTGCGCGACGCCGCGGATCACGGAACCATCACCAGTGTCGAGGCGCGCACGGCCATGGACCTCTTTCTCCGCCGTGAAGCGAAGTACCAGCAGGCCATCGTCATCAATAAGACGCTCGTGTCCCAATACCCACACGACTTCCTCTTCGCTCTGGAGCGCGCCAACCTCTCCAAGGACGCAGGTCAGGGCACAACCGCCGTCAACCTATACCGCGACGTCATCAACGCTGCCCAGCATTCCGGCTACTACAAAAACGCGCATGTGGAGCTCGCCTATTTCGGCCTCGGCGATAGTCTTCGCGGCCAGCATCAGTACCCGGACGCCATCAGCGCCTATCAGAAAGGAGCATTCCGGCCCTCCACCAGTCCTGAACTCAAGCGCCGCTGTCTTCTCGCCGCGGGTGAAACCTACGACTTAATGCACGACTCCAATCAAGCCCATGCCGAATACCAGAACGTGCTTGCGAATGGGGCGAACAGTGCGCAGGGCGAACTCGCCCGCAAATATTTAAAGAACCCCTACCACGGCCGCTGAGCTACCGGCCCTCTCAAGCAGCGACTCTCACGCGCAATCCGCTTCACAGCCCAAAATAAAAACCCGTCCGGAGACGAAACCCCGGACGGGCTGTTCAAGCAAACCTTAGGACGCGTGCTTCTTTACTTGACCTCGAAGCTCTGCTTCAGCGGCGTGTTCTCGGAAGAATCGCCCACGTAGACCACAAATTTTCCCGGATCCACCTTCCACCCGTTTGATGTGGTGTCCCAATATGCGAGTGAGCGGCGATTCAGCGCGAGGGTAACGTGTTGACTCTTGCCCGCCTCCAGCCGCACCTTCTCAAAACCCTTCAGTTCCTTTGCCGGGCGCTCTACCTTCGCCGACGGATCGCCGACATAAAGCTGTGCCACATCCGCGCCCTCTCGCTGCCCGGTATTGGTCACGTCAAATGACACGGTAATCGGCCCGTCCGGCGAGGCGTCCGCGGGTGACACCGTCAGGTTCGAGAACTGGAACGTCGTATACGACAGCCCGAACCCGAACGGATACAGCGGCTCCACATGCCTGCTCGTGTAGTAGCGATATCCGAGGAACACGCCCTCGGAGTAGTGGATGTGCGGAGTCTCGCCCGCCGCCACCGGAGCTGCATAGTAGCTGTCGTGTGTCGGGTCCTGCTCCCACGACTTCGCAAAGCTGAAAGGCAAGTGTCCCTCAGGCGAGCGTTCGCCGAACAGAACCTCCGCAATAGCCTTGCCGCCCTCCTCGCCGGGGTAGTAGTCATGCAGAAACACCGGCACATCGTCGATCCACTTCTCGGTCGCCACTCCGCCGCCCGCCGTGAGCGTAACAATCGTCTTCTTGTTCGCCTGGCTCACCGCTTGGATCAACTCATCCTGTCCCCAGGGCAGGGAATAGGAGCGGTCATATCCCTCGCTCTCCGTTGAACCATCGAATCCCACCGCGACCACCGCAGCATCCGCCGTCGCCGCAATCTTGGCAACTTCAGGCGAAACCAGTTCGCTCGTCGCGCATATCCCGAACCCCATTCGCGGATAAGACGCATCCGGCAGATAATCCACTTCCACCTTCGCCGCCTGTCCCGCCGTCAACTGCACATCGGCAAACTGCGGGGCCTGCCCTTCGCGGTGCGGCTGCTCCAGCACCTTCTTGCCGTCGATGAGCACCGTATAAGCATCCGATCCGCCTGCGCCAGCCAGGACCATATAGCTACCCGTCGTCTTCGGCATATATTCCGCCGTGTACCGAATGCTCTTCCGTTGCTGCGCAGCAGGAGTCCATTCTTCAGAGTGGAATGTGGCAATGTCCGGTGCGTACATCACCCGCGCCGGAGTCCCGCTGAAATCCTGATTGTTGAAAACCTCCGCCTTCACGGCATTGTGCTTTCCGGAAGACTCAACATAGCTTGTGTGCTGGAAGATATCGTCCGTGGTAGGCAGCCCTCGCGCATACAGCACCTTCACTTTGTGCCCGAGATATTCCGACAGCCCCGACATGATGCTCGACGCCGCATATGGAGTAACGTTCGAGCTCCCGCCAGCGCCGGAAACCGCAGGCCACGCGTCTGGTCCGAAAACTGCGATCGTATGAATCTGGCTCGCATCGAGCGGCAGGATGTGACCTTCATTCTTCAGCAGCGTGATCCCCTCCAGCGCCTCCTGCAACGCCACATGCCGTCCCATCCGCGAATCCAGCGGAATATTCAGATCCGTCTGGTCGCGGTCAAGGAACCCAAACCGGATCGCCGTCCGGAAGATCCGCCGCACCTTCTCATTGATCGTCGCTTCAGACACCTGCCCATCCTTCACCGCTGCAAGCAGGTTTTGCGGATTCATGAATTTTCCCGAAGGCATTTCCAAATCCAGCCCGCCATTCGCGGCGCCCACCGCGCTATACGTGGCGTCCCAATCCGACATCAGGATGCCCTTGAAGCCCCAGTCTTTCCGCAGAATGTCGATATTCAAGTGCTTGTTCTGCGTGGCATGCACTCCGTCTATCAGGTTGTAGGAGTCCATCACTGAGCCCACATGCGCCACCTTTACGGCTGCCTCGAATGCCGGCAGATAAATCTCGCGCATCGTGCGCTCATCCGCGTCAGAGCTCACATTGTGGCGGTCATACTCTTCGTCATTCAGAGCAAAGTGCTTCACCGTCGCTATCACGCCCTGGCTCTGCACTCCCTCTATATACGAAACCGCCGTGTGCGACGCCAGGAACGGATCCTCGCCGAAGTACTCAAAGTTGCGCCCGTTCATCGGTGCCCGATAGATATCCACGCCCGGCCCCAGCAGAAAATTCACGCCTCGCGCCCGCGCGTCGTCGCCGATGGAAACACCCATTTCGCGCGCCAGCTGCGGGTCCCACGTCGCCGCCAGTCCAATCCCTCCGGCGTAGGCCGTGTCTGGCCCCCACGTCCGTACTCCCATGGGCCCGTCGGACATCTTTAATTGCGGAAATCCCGCCGCGGGCTCCGCCTTGATATACATGTTGTCTTCGCCGCCAATCAGCTCTAATTTCTGCTGCAGCGTCAGCTTCGATATCATCGCGTCCACCCGCTTCTCAATCGCGGGTGAATCGGGGACCGGCCCCGCAGAAAGCGTTTGCTGCGCCTGCACAAAAGGGGCAGCAAAAACACAGGAAACTAGCAAGACAGTGAACTTAAGCGATTGATTAATCAACCCAAAACTCCTGATAAATTTTCAGGTCAAGGCTAACACATCGGCTGGGCAGTCATTCTGTGGGCTTGTTTGACAAATTAAACTGAACCGTTCAGGCTGGGCAAACAGGAGCTTAGGCATGATCACGGTTACAGGTCTGGTCAAGAAATTTGGGGACTTTACCGCCGTCAACAACATCAGCTTCGATGTGGAGCAGGGTGAAATATTCGCCTTCCTGGGACCAAATGGAGCAGGGAAGACGACCACCATCAAAATGCTCACCACCCTGCTTCACCCAACCAGCGGCACAATTGAACTCGATGGCATTGATCCCACGCGCAACGCAAAAGAAGCACGTCGCCGTTTTGGAATCGTCTTTCAGGATCCCAGTCTCGATCAGGAGCAAACCGCCTGGGAGAACATGGACCTTCACGGCGTCCTTTACAGTGTTCCGCGCAAGCTTCGCGCCGAGCGCACCGAGCATCTGTTGAAGCTGTTTGAACTATGGGATCGCAAGGACAGCTATGTAAAAACCTTCTCCGGCGGAATGCGCAGACGCCTCGAGATTGCTCGCGGCTTTCTTCACACGCCAAAAATCCTCTTCCTCGACGAGCCGACGCTGGGGCTCGATCCACAAAGTCGAAACCAACTTTGGTCACACGTGAAGCACCTCAACGAGACCGAGAAAACGACAGTCTTTCTCACAACGCATTACATGGACGAGGCCGACCGCGTAGCGCACCGCATCGCCATCATGGACCACGGAACCATCGTGGCTCAGGGGTCGTCCGCGGAACTCAAGAACCAAACTGAAGCCGAGTCGCTGGAAGACGCCTTCCTGGCGCTGACAGGTTCATCCCTGCGCGACGAAGGCGCTGATCAAAAGGCTGCTATGCGGAACATCGTGCAAATGTGGAGGAGATAAATGGGAGCGATCTACATTCTGTGGCTAAGAGAGCTGAAACGCTACGTGCGCTCGCGCGTGCAAATTGTTGTGTCGCTCGGTCAGCCCTGCCTCTATCTGCTGGCTCTTGGGTTTGGACTGGGACCGGTGTTTAAACAGGCAGGGCAGGGAAGCTATCTGCAATTCATGGCGCCCGGAGTCATCGGCATGACGGTGCTATTCAGCTCCGTCTTCTCAGGAATCGCCATGCTCTGGGATCGGCAATTCGGATTCTTGAAGGAGACTCTCGTCGCCCCCGTCTCACGCATGCAAATTATGGTGGGTCGCACCCTCGGCGGGGCAACCGTCGCCGTCCTGCAGGGAGTCCTGATCCTCATTATCTGCCTGATCGCCGGTTTTCGGCCGCATTCCTGGCTGGCACTTCCGGTCGGCTTCCTCTTCGTAGTTCTCATCGCGGTAGTCTTCGCGGCTTTGGGAATGGGAATTGGCTCGGTGCTTAAGGACATGCAGGGCTTTCAGTTAGTTATGAATTTTCTGGTGCTGCCCATCTTCTTTCTTTCCGGAGCGCTCTTTCCGCTTACCGGCCTGCCTGCGGCAATGGCGTTCATCACCAGAATTGACCCACTCACCTACGGAGTAGACGGCCTTCGCGGCGCATTCATCCAGACATGGCAGTTCAGCGCTGCCATCGACATAGTGGTCCTGGCGGTCCTCACCGCGGCTTTTCTCAGCGGGGGCGCATATCTCTTCCGCAAAATTGAAGTGTAGCCATGGCCAGGTACTAGGTGGCCATTCCCTTGGTCTGCGTCAGCTTGTAAAACCGTTCCGGCTCGCCCGCCAGCGAAGCCGAATACTCAGCCGCCCGCGTCCATGCATATAGCATCTGGTCCTTCAACCTCAAATCAAAAACCGGCCCGGACTTCGCAGCAGAATCATCCGGACGTCCCTTATCCCAGTCTTCGGTCAGTGACTTCGCCATCGTTGCATCCCGCTCCGCAATCTCCTTGATCAACTTCGCTGCCGGCTCGCGCTCAAGCGCGCCCGCAACCACCCCCCCGCGCCAGTACAAACCCTCCAGATACTCCACGCAAAGCCCAAACGCCTGAAAATCCGCAGCGTTTTTCCGCACCGAAGGCTTCAGTGACTCCCACAATTCCTTCACCCGCACAAAAGGACCCTGTTTCGCCCTCGTGTCCCTCGCCGCCGCGGCCAATTCCTCATCGCTCCCCCACGGGACAATCAACTGTACCCCCATCCAGGATTCCGTCGCGCGATCCCGCACGGTAGGTGCAAAGTCATAAATCAGCCTGAAAGCTTCGTCCCATTCTTCGCTCCACGTCGCCCCGTAATGTTTCTCCGCAAATCGCTGGAACGCCGATGTCTGCGCCACAGCCGTCCCTTCCTGAAATGCAACCGCCCCGTAAGCAAATCCATCCCAAAGCGAATCTTGAATGTAGCGGCTCGGAATCCAGTTCGTCAGAATCACGCCCAGCGAGTTTGGATCGTCAGGCTCCATATACGCGTCTGCATAGGCGTCGATGTTTCTCAGTTGCTCGGTCCCGGCCCGCGCACCCCACCGATAGTTGATCAGGCCCGGCGCGCCAACCCCGCGAGAGCCGTTCGCCCGCAGCTTCAGGTAGGTCTCCCGAACCTTCGCGGAACTGTTCACGCCGTAATTCCAATCCATCACAATAATCCGCTTGTCCAGCTTGCCCAGAATCTCCGGCTCTTTATGGACGACAAAATCCCCCCACACAATAAACTGCTTTCCCAACCCCTTCGCCACACTGTGTAACGAATTCAGATACTCCGCCCACACCTGCGCTCGGCTCTTCGTCTGCAGAGCCTTGCGCGACTGCGCGGACCCGCCCCAGTTCACCTCATCGCATCCGCCATGCAGGTACACGGAAGGGAAGATCTCCGCCACCTCCCCATACAGTTTCTTGAACAACTCCAGCGTCTCCGCATCCACCGGAATCACGCCCGTAAAATCCCGCTCCTCATTCGGATCACTTCCCCGATCCAGCAAGTGCGCATAGGCCGCAGATCGCGTGATATATCCGGTATGTCCAAACGACTCCAGTTCCGGAATCAGATCCACCCCATGCGTCTTCGCGTACTCCGCAAGGCCCCTTAGTTCATCCGGCGTAAATGCATTCTTGTGGTTCAACAAGCCCGGAACCGACGTAAACCTCAGCGCGCTGCCCTGGTCATCCGCTAGCCGAAACTGCAGCGCATTGAGCTCCCACTCCGAGCAAAACTCAACCACCCGGCGGTAATACTCCATCCTCTCCGGCACGCGACCCGCGTCAACCATAACGCCGCGAATCTTCTCCGGCCCGGCTGCCTCCGCGCCCAGCACAAACTGTGTCTTCGAAAGCCCAAGCGCGACTGCGCCACCCGCCGCGAGCCCTCCATCCCGAAGAAACTCTCTCCTGTTCCTGCTCTTCATCCTCTAGCGTCCACTCCAAACATCAGCTTTTTCGGTCCGGGTGAATTCTTTCACATGTCTCTACCCGGAAGCGCTCGTCCAAAACAGAAAGGGCGAATCTCCAGTCGGCAGAGATCGCCCCTTTCCTTCTTTCAAAACAACTCAGTATTCATAATCCAGCGAAAACTGCACTCGCCGTGAGCCCGCATCCTGTATCGGTGTTCCGAATGCTGGTGAGGCCTGGCCTTCAGAGCCAAACGTCGGATTCACCAGATCGGTGTTCCTCCGGTTTAGCAAGTTGAATGACTCCGCCACAATATCCAGATGCCCCCGCCAGATTGGCACCATGCGAAGCACGCGAAGGTCGGCCGTAATATTTACCGGAGTCCGCAAACTGTTGCGCGCAAACCCCAACGGGCGCGCCTCAAATGGATAGAGGTGCTCACGGTTGCTGTCCGCACCTGTCAATGGATCATCATGAAAACCGCTCCCGGCCTCCACAATCGGAGCGAACTCCAGCCCGTAAACAACTTTTTCGAATGCATTCGGCTTAGCCGCTTTGGCCGCATCCTGCGGATCGTCCAGGTCTGGCCCCAACACCCATAGCCCGCTCAACACAAACCGCTGCCGCTGATCATCCAGCGATGCGGCCCGCTCCTGCGTTGGCGAGTACGGGTTCTGCGGCTCTTCCGTATCAAAAGACGCGTCGTCGAGCGTCTTCGAATACGTGTATCCCGCCATCATCTCGAACTCCTCGGTGAATTGGCGGTTCAGCGTGACCGTGACGCCGTTATAGCTCGAACCCGCCTCCGCCTGAAACTCATGAATCGTGTCGAACGCGGGATCGATCCTCGTTTCAGGAAATACCAGTCGCTTAATTTGCTGCGGCGTAGGTGAAGCCACTCCCAGACTCGCAGCGTTTGCAGCAGTCAGTGGCACTGGCGTAGGCAAATTGATATTCACCGTCCGCCCCATCTTCACGCCGTGGACAAACCGGTACTCCGCGCCTAGCGTCCACTGCGCCGGAAGCGCCCAGTCCATTCCTAGCGATGAAGTCTCCGCATATGGATTCGCCAGCTTCCCCTGCGCTCGCCAGATGCTCGGCGCAATTCCAGCATGCGGAGCCACGAACCTCTCTCCGGCCCCGTAGAGCGCCGCCGCATCCGAACCCTCTGCAATTTGCTGGAACGCCTCCGCCCCGCCGAACTCCCGCACCCGGTTAAGCGTCGATAGCAGGTAGCGGTCAAAAAATATCCCAAACCCGCCTCGCAGTACCAAATCTCTTTTCGGCGAAAACGCAAACCCCAGGCGCGGGCTTACATCATCGACGTCCTGAGGAAGCCAACTCGGCAGGCGGTTGTACTCATATCGAAGCCCGTAATCGAGCGCCAGCTTCTTCGTCGGCGTCCAGTGGTCCTGTACATAAGCCGACATGCGAAGCTCCGCCAAATTCGTATTCGGGTTCCCAAAACTCTGAACATAAAAGTCCGGCTGCCCCGAGGCCAGCGATGCAACATCCGGGAACACGTACAGCCCTTCGAACCCATCCCTCTCCGCCATGCGCAGCCCAACATGGCTGAACGCCACACCGGCCTGCAGCAGATGCCTGCCTTCATGCCGCATCAGTCCATCTCCAACATCCACATGGGTCTCATAGCGTCGGCTGTTGCCCGCGTAGGGAGTTCCAAATTCCGCTACGCCCGCCACCTCGACGCCGGGCTCACTGTCTGCATCGGTTCTCAAAGCAACGCGCCGTTGTGAAACCTCAAAGGTGAGCTGGTTGTACCCGCTCGCCGATGGGGCAAAGCTCCACGCCCCGTTAATGCTGTTGTCGTTATAAAAAGCCGAACCGCGCCCGCTCAGATCAGACAAGTCATCGGTGTGAAACGCGTCATTCACTGAGCGGTTATTGGTAAGCGCATAGCGCAGCATCAGGTTGCTCTGGCCCATCGCCTGGTCGAATCGCGCTGAAAATTCCGTCTCGTCATTCTCTGTCGGAAAAAATCCATCCTGTAGCCGAAACCCGCGCAGCGGTCCCGTTCCCCGCAGCGCCCTGTCTATCGCCGCCCTTTCATTCGGACCAAAGTCACCGGCGTCCTCGCCGCGCGCCATTTCCTGTTCCGCCGCCAGGTAGTAGAACGACCTGTTCTTCCGCAGTGCGCCACCCGTGGAAAGCCCTGCCCGCAGTCGATTCTCATCCGGCTTCCGCGGAACAAGCTCCAGCGCCGGCGTTGCATTCAGCGCCCCGTTCTGGACAAACAGAAACGCATCTCCGTGCTGAAGATTTGCCCCCGAACGCGTCTCAACATTTATCGCACCTCCCGCCGACCCGCCCGACTCCGCCGCATACCCATGGTTCACAATCTGGAAATCACTGATCGCCTCCGGAGATAATTCCGTCCGGCTCAGCCCGCTAAATTCGTCGTTGTCATCCACACCATCGATATACAGCGCGTTGCTCGAAGGCCGAAGACCGCCGCTGCTGAATCCCGCCGAACCCGCTTCACCCAGAGACAATGCCCGCGTCCCAAGCGCCGGATTCGATGGCGCGAGCGGCGGCGCCAGCAGCGCGAAATTCAAATAATTCCGGCTCGCAATTGGAAGCTCCTCAATGCGGTCCTTGTCGATGTTAGTTACCGGAGACGTCTCCGTCGGATCAAGCGACGACGCCGAAGCCGCCACCGTCACCTTCTGCTGCGCCTGCGCAGGGAGCAGCCGCACATCAATGAGTGTGTTCCGCCCCACCGAAACCGTCACGCCCCCGTTTTTATACGAGGCAAATCCCGGAGCCGTCACCACCAGTCGATAATCACCGCTCGGCAGATGACTAAATTGAAATCCGCCATCCTCCGCGGCCACAGTTCGCCGCTGGATTGAGCGAATCTCCCCGGAAATCGTGACCGACGCGCCGGCAATCGCAGATCCCGACGAATCGGTGACCGTCCCTGAAATACCTCCCTCAGCCAGGCTCGTCTGGGCCTGCGTACCGGGCACAACAAGTAACAGAGCGAAAAAGAAGATACACCAAAGAACAATAAAGCCAGCACGAAGACGCATGGAACTCCTCTTATGAAGATGCAATTCAACGTCGCAGCCAGGCGCAAATCGACGCACCGAGGCAAGGACTCGCATCGCGAATTCACAAAAAGGAAATCAGATTCTCAACGGGATAGGGGGCGGGCTACCGGTGGGCTCAACAATCCCGACCGCTTGCCTCGTAATTCCATAGTCCAGCGACGGGTGCCACAAGCGGCGTGACACATTCGAAGCTACGGGGCCTGCAACAAGCTTCACCGTTGTTGCCAGCGTCAGCACAACACCCACGCCAACAAACCAGGCCGTCAGGTGGATCTCCGTATCATTCTCCGGCCCCGGTGTCGTGTCCCAGTGGTCAAAGCACTCCAGCAGCGGAGTCAGTGCGGCCAGCGCCATCACTACATATGCCGCAATCTGGAAGGCACGATTCCGCACGTCTCAATCCTAGATGGTCTATCCAGTGTTCACAACCACTCTAACCGCTTCTCTTTACGTCCACTCCTCAAGGGTGCTACCATCACAGGTTTTTCACCCGGAGACTTTCATGTCCTCATCATCCGCCTCCCCAATTGCCGATCAGCAACCCGTATCCACCTATCCCTTCACCCTCACTGAGGACCAGGAACAGCTTCGCCGCGAAATTCGCGACTTCGCCGCTCGCGAAATCGCGCCCAACGTCATGCACTGGGACGAAGCCAGCCAGTTTCCCGCCGACGTCGTCAAGCAGCTCGGCCAAATGGGACTCATGGGCGTAATCTTCCCACCGGAATACGGCGGCGCGGGCCTCGGCTATGTCGATTACGCTCTCGCAATCGAAGAGCTTTCTGCCGTCGACGGCTCCATCGGCATCATCGTCGCCGCGCACAATTCTCTCGCCACCAATCACATCTTCCTCGCCGGAAACGAGGAGCAACGCCGCAAGTATGTGCCCAAACTCGCCAGCGGCGAATGGCTTGGCGCATGGGGACTTACCGAGCCAGGCTCCGGTTCAGACGCATCCGCCGCCCGCACCACCGCCGTCCGCAAAGGTGACAATTGGGTCCTCAACGGCAACAAAACCTTCATCACCAACGCGCATTATGCAGACGTCTCCGTCATCATCGCCGTCACAGACCGCTCGCAGGGAACCCACGGTCTCTCAGCCTTCGTTATTGAAAAGGGAACTCCCGGCTTCCGCCCCGGCAAAAAGGAAAATAAGCTCGGCCTGCGCGCCAGCGACACATCCGAGCTCATCTTCGAGGACTGCGAGATCCCCGGCGAAAACCTCCTCGGCAACCTCGGCGAGGGTTTCGTCGACGCCATGCGCGTGCTCGATGGCGGACGCATCTCCATCGCCGCGCTCTCACTTGGCATCGGACGCGGCGCGCTCGACGCCTCGCTCAAATATGTGAAGGAACGCAAGCAGTTCGGAAAAGCCATCGCCGAATTTCAGGGCATTCAGTGGAAGCTCGCCGATATGGCCACCGAGCTCGACGCCGCCCGGCTGCTCACGCAACGCGCCGCCGTGCTCAAGGACTCAGGCCAGCGTGTCACCCGCGAATCCAGCATGGCCAAGCTCTACGCCAGCGAAGTCGCCGTTCGCATCTGCGACGAGGCCGTCCAGCTCCACGGCGGTTACGGATTTATCAAGGATTACCCGGCAGAAAAGTTCTATCGCGACGTCAAGCTCTGCACCATCGGCGAAGGTACCAGCGAAATCCAGCGCATGGTCATCGCCCGCGAAATTCTCAAAGTGCATCCATCTCGCGGTTGACCTGCCGATCATCAGCGAATATGTCACCTGCTAAGTCGCACCACCTATCATCCGGTAACGACAATGACCGACGCTATTGATTGGCATATAACAAAATATAGGATAGAGTCTCAGGTTGGGATCGCTGCCATACAAGAAGGGGGTTCCATGAGATCGCTCTTATGCGCCTTGTGCATACTGTTCATTGCCTCTGCCGCCCACGGTGAAACCACAGGTAACAACGTTCTCGATAGATGCCAAAAAGCAATTCACTTTTATGAGAATGATGGCGGCCAATCGAAAGACC
>DASZAG010000155.1:0-19856 GCA_035945555.1 Acidobacteriaceae bacterium | reverse complement strand
GAAGCGCTCAGTCTCACCGCGCGCAATGCTATTCAACCTGGATCGTCAGGTTCTGGCGATTGCGTAGGTCGTCCGCGGTAAGATGAACTGCACTCGGTAGCAGGGTTCCCATCGATGCGTGGCTCAGTGGCTTTCCGTCCGGCGGATGAATATGGATCACGAGTTCGCCGGAAAATGGCCGATCTAATGCGACCTGCACTGTCCAGTGGCGATTGCCGTCAGCGACCGTAGACCAGCTAAGCCTGCCGAAACGGGTAGGACAATGCTGCACGCTGATGCGCTCTCCAGAGGCGAACCAATGATGCCGCGATAAATGGCACAGGTGGCGGCTTCGGTTCGATCAGAGACTTCAAGCTTTTCAATAATGCTTTTGACGTGCTTGCGGACTGTGTTTTCACTGATTCGCAACGCGGTGCCGATTTCTTTGTTGGTGAGACCATGAGCTAGCATCTGTAGCACCTCGATTTCACGCGAGGTCAGTTCCGCGCGCATCATACGCTCGGCCAGCTTCTCGGCAATGTGATGGGGAAAGTACCGCCTGCCGCGAGAGACTGCTCGAATGGCCTCGATCATTTCGCTTGTGGAGCATCCTTGAGGAGATAGCCTTGAGCGCCAGCCTGGACGG
This sequence comes from Acidobacteriaceae bacterium, assembly GCA_035945555.1. Classification (GTDB taxonomy): domain Bacteria; phylum Acidobacteriota; class Terriglobia; order Terriglobales; family Acidobacteriaceae; genus Silvibacterium. The sequence goes on along the minus strand of DASZAG010000155.1, from coordinate 19,231 downwards.
CACGGTAGATGTCTTCGTCGGTTTCATAGCTGGTCAAAATAATCGTTCTGATCAAGATCCCGGCGCGTGCCAGGGCGTGGAGCGTGTCGATGCCGCTCATTCCGGGCATGCGGAGATCGAGCAGGAGAAGATCGGCGGATTCATTGCGCAGTATCTCCAGCGCTTCTTCTCCGGTTGAGGCCGCACCGATGACTTCAATGCCGCTCTGCGTGCTAAGCATGCTGGTGAGACCCGTGACGACAACCGGATGATCATCGGCGATAAGGATGCGAATTGGCTTTCCCTGATGTCCTGACATTGATTCGAGAGACCGTAGTGTATTTCCAGAAGAGTTTGGGCCAGGAGGCAAAGGTGACCCGCGGGGGCAGCGGAGCCTCAGTCCTGACGAGGGTACCGTATCCCGGTTGGCTGACGATTTGAAAGGCCGCTGAGACAGCCTGAGCCCGCCTGCGCATTCCGCGAATACCGACTCCGGATTGATAGGTGGACGAGGAAAAGCCTCTTCCATCGTCTTCGATTTCGAGAGAAACGAGGTTCTCTCTGTAGGTGAGGCGGACCGCCAAGCTGCCAGGGTTAGCGTGCCGGATTGAATTGGCGATGGCCTCCTGTCCGATGCGGTAGAGCGCATCGGCAGTTTGGAGAGGGACGGTTCGCTGTTCGCCTTCTTTTTCCAGGACGACCTGAACGGAGGCGCTACCGATCAGGCGATGGGCACAATCGCCGAGTGCGGCAAGAATGTCTTCTGGTTCAAACGACTCGCTGCGCAAAGAAGCAATGCTGCGGCGGGTTTCCTCATGGCTGTGGCGTACGAGGTCGCTGGCGAGCTCAAGCTGCCGGTCGAGCGCAGGCATTCCCTGGGGCAATGCATTGCGGATCGCCTGGAGTTGGAACCCGATACCCGCGAAGCTTTGTGCGAGGGTGTCGTGCATCTCGTGCGCCAGACGTCCGCGCTCGTCCAGAACAGTGCGGAGGCGCCAGCTTTGGATGCTGTGGTAAAGAAGAATCGCAAGTATGGCGAGCAGGAAGACAACTGCGCCGATCGCAAGGACATGTTCAGTGTTCCACCATGGCGGGCCCGAAATAATGCTGAGATCCTCATTCGAGCGCAAGAGCAGAACAAAAGGCGTGATGTTGTGTGTCTGTTGCGGATCGACCACGCAGATGCCGCGCAGGCTCAGAATGCTGTTCAGCTTTAGCTTGTCAAATAGAGAGTCACTTCGGCCTGGATTCATGACGGCCCGGAAGGACTGCGGTCCTTCATCGAGACCAAGAATGAGAGTATTGCCGGGGCCGCGTTGTTTGCCGACTAGTCGTCCATGAACTTCGATGAAGGTGGCATCGTATTTGCCGGTCGCCGCCTGCGAAGCCGTGACGGAAACAGGTGGCAACGGTGCTCGGGCCCACAACACCTGAACTGTCGCATCTTCCATGGTCGAGCTGAAGTCGCCTGGATAGACCATGCCGGAGACTTCCACTTCATCACCCACCTTGAGCAGCGGCGCTTTGGGATGCGGGATGTACAGTCCGCCGGTCGAATCCTGCACATAGAGTCGCGGCGTGGTGAGAATAACTACGCCACGAATGGTGGCCTGCGTGGGTACGGCAAAGGAATCGAGGCGCAGACTTGCGATGGTTTGCGTTACTGCGGCGGAGCCTGCGCCGGCCTGTTCTTCCTCAACGAACTGGCGCGAGGCAACGAATCCGGAGTCCTGATCGATCAAGTTACCCTCCGGCGGCCGCTGCATAGACTTGGGATTGTCCAGCATCGCAATCAGGTCCTGGTGGGTAGCAGGTTGGACGACAATGTTCTTCCAAATGCCTCCTGAGGAATATGAGCGCAGCCCTGCGCGTCCAGAATGGACGCAAATAGGGTCGGTGAAGCCTATGGAGACTGGTGCGGGTTCAGAGGGAATTGTGACTGCGGCGGCAATCTGACAGCCGTATGCTATCAGTTTCAGGTGGTACCACCTGAAGGGACGGATACTATGGGTTTCGGGAATCTCCTTGGTAGTTTCCGCCCACCCATGGTCTGCGCGGCCAATAACGAGCGAGTTGTCGATGGTCCGAACACCCGCATAGTAGCCGCTGTAAGCATTGACGCCTTCTTCCTCATCACTGGAGCGAATGATCAGCCCAGCATCGCCGCTCGTTCCCAGGAGAGAAACGTCCGCTTCAATGGAGTAGTTGCTCCAATGAGATGACCCGGTGACCAGCTTTGCGCCGCGCTCGTCCGAATCGTTGCGCATCATGCCGTCGAAAAGTTCCCACGTGCCTCCGAATGCCCTCCACTCGTCGGCATTGCCATATGCAAAAGAATCGCGCCAGGGTAAACCGCGGTCGGGACTGCGCCACCACGCGCCCGCGCCGAGCAACACGAAGATGCAAAGAAGACAAAGGAGCGCCACTATGAGGCGTCGGCGGCCAAGCGCAAGCAGAAATCTCATCGAACAGGTTCCCATTTCCAGTGGCGGAAATCCCAATCGAGGGCAAACATGCGGCGAACCTCAGTGGAATTTACATTATCGCGCGTGATCAGAATTGGGGGTAGACGAACCAGAGTCGGTACCGGACGCCCGAGTCGCATGGAATGAATTAATTCTATTGCCCGCTCTCCCATGCTGCGGGTATTTTCCTGGATCACCGAGTCGAGGTGAGGCCGATCTGCAAAGGGAGGCCAGATTGCGGCGTCGAACGCGATGACTCTTACGGAGTGGTGCTCCGGAATAGTATCAAGGGCGGAGAGGCTTCCGTCCGCATCGGTCCACATGAGAGCGACGATGACGTCGAGATCGGGATGAGCCCGGAGCGCCTCTTCGGCGATCTGCTGTTCCCGCGGGACGTTGAAGGATCCCATGCGTGTTACCGCGATGCCAATATGCGGAGCGTTCTGAGCAAGAAACGTTTCGAAGGCGTGAGCGCGAATCATGGTTCCGGCGTCATCGGGATTGACGCCGAGAAGCGCAACGCTTCCGTGGCCGTGGAGCAGATCGATTACGCGCTGCGCGGCCATCAGGCCGCCTGCCCAGTCGTCATTAATGACATAAGACAGACCGTTTCCCGGCGGGAGGGGAAGCGACGAACTGATGATGACGGTCGGGATATCACGAGAAAGAGCGTGGCGGACTGGGCTAATCAGTGCCAGGGCCTGATCCGGCGCCAGAACGAGTCCCTGATCCTTCCGTTGTACTACCTGTTCAACTAGAGAAATCTGCGCCTCTACGTCGTCTTCGCGGTCGGGCGCGTTCCAATAAATGTCGGCTCCGGTCTTGTCGGCCGCGGCTTCCACGCCTGCATGGGCCGCCTGCCATAAGGGAACCCCATCTGTCTGAGGAATGACCGCAATGGTAACCTGGCGATGGCAACCGGACATCACTGCACAAATCACAAGCAGAATACCCGCATGGTGAATTCTGTGTGTCGCCGCGCTAGTTGCCCTGACAATCCAGTGTCGCAATGAGCAGAGGGTGGTCCCCTCGTCAAGCATGATGGAGTTTACTCCCTCCATTCTGCGGCGATCAATGCGCCGACAAAGATAGCTCATATGGACTATATCCGTCTGATCCGAACGGCTCATGCGCGTTGTCCAAGTTGTGACTAAGCTCACGAGAACGCTTGTGAATCGGAAACAGTGTAACCGCTTTCAAGGCGCAATCAAAGCCGGGCTCTTGCCCTCGCGACAATAAGAGCGAGTGCAGACGTTCATTGGAAAACAGAAATATTTTGGAATTTGAGAGGCCAAGATGAACACACTACTACGGCGGATTTTCCACATTCTTCCTGCCCTGCTTCTCCTGGTAGCGACCGCTGCATACGCACAGTTCAACGCCAGTGTGCAAGGTACCGTGCAGGACGCAAAAGGGGCGGTGGTTCCCGGTGCGTCGGTCACGCTTGTGAAGGTGGATACAGGCGTCACGCAGAAGACAACCAGCGACGCCGGCGGAGTTTATCACTTCGACAGTTTGGCGCCCGGAAACTATACGGTTTCGTCAAAGGCATCGGGATTCACCGAGTCTAAGGTGGCCTTCGAACTTACGACCGATCAGGTGCGGGACGTTCCGCTGACACTGACCGTTGCTCAGGTTTCTTCCACTGTGACGGTGACATCGCAGGCTCCACTGTTGGATACGTCTGACAGCCGCTTTGAAGACACGCTGGGCACGACCGCCCTTGAGGATCTGCCAATGCCAGGCCGGAACCCCACGTCGGAGATCTACATCACCCCCGGTGTTACAGGAATCGGCTCGAGTGCGGCCCTGAATTTCAACCCGGAAAACTATGTTGAAGTAAGCGCGAACGGGCAGGGTCAGAACGGCAATCAGTACGTTGTAGATGGGATGGACGTGACGAGCACCATCCGGCCGGGAGTCATCAATCTGACTCCGAACGTGGACGTGGTGCAGGAAATGAGTGTCCAAACGAACACGTACACCGTGGATTATGGGCGCGCGGGTTCGATTCAGACGGTAATGACAACGAAGTCCGGATCGAACGCGTTTCACGGGCTGGCCAGCGAGTACTACACATATCAGGGATTGACGGCGCGGGGCGAGTTCGGTGTGCCGCAGCCTACGCCGCTGAATCCATACCACAGCAACAACATGTCGTTTGCAGTGGGTGGGCCGATCCTTCCACACAAGCAGTTCTTCTTCTTCGTCGGCTATGAGCCGTATCTGTCGATGTCGTCGAATGGCACGTCTCTGGCTGGATTTGAGGATCCGGCATTCGTGAATTTTGCGCAGGCGGCGGCGCCGAACAGCCCTGAAGTGCAACTGATGTCGAAGTATCCGGTCGGGCACGTTGTGAATGTGAAACTGGCATCGACGGCAGGCGATCTATGGAGCAACACGCTCCCGACTCCAGCGCAGCAACAAGCCTGCGCAAATGGGACTGGCAATGTGACAGCGTACGACAACGTTTCAATTCCGTGCGCGACGCCTGTTTTCGATTCGGGCAACTTCAACTCATCCAGTTTCGAGAATGCCAAGCAATACAACATTCGGATCGACAAATACTGGAAGAATGATCGCGCATACGGACAATTCTTCCGCGACACGATTAACGAGGGTGGACCGTCGCTGCGCCCTGCGTTCAATGAGAGCAGCGATTTCTACACGTTCTCCTTCCAGGGCAACGAAACCCATACCTTCTCTCCATCGACGCTGAACGAGGCGATGTTTGGATACAACCGAATCGAAGGCATCTCGCCGAAGACGGGATTGTTCAACGTGCCAATTGTCAACGTCAACCAGCTTGGGACGGGATGGGGCGACGGATTCGCGGAGGGCGATTACATCCAGCACAGCTATCACTGGCGCGATGTGCTGACGCATGTGATGGGCTCACACAGCATCAAGGCCGGGTTCGAAGCGTGGCGCAGCGACGACATCGCGCTGTTTGCCGGCGCCTACGATCAGCCGAATTTGTACTACAACAACATGATCGATTTCATCGCCAACAATCCGTATGACGAGACGGGCATTTCATATAACCCGGTTACGGGCGCTTATGATCCGGCGAACTACGGCTACAAAGAAACGACATTCGGTGGCTTTGCCGAAGATACATGGAAAGCAACTCGCAAGCTGACTGTGAACTACGGCATCCGCTATGACAACTTTGGCAATCCTTATGTCGCTCTCAAAGGCACGGTGCTGGCTAACTTCCACCTGGGGACAGGATCGAACTTTGCCGACAATGTGGCTAACGGCGTGATGACACAGCAGTCGCATGTGTTCAATAAGGACATGAACTGGGTATTCAGTCCGCGGGCCGGAGTGGCCTGGGACCCATTTGGTAATGGGAAATGGGTAGTTCGCGGTGGCATCGGCCTCTTCCACAATGAATACACCTTGGGAAATGCGGAGAATGGCCTGAAAGGCAATCCACCGGGCTATGTAGAGCCGACCTTCTATAACAATGGTTCGACTGCAGCCCCTATCTTCAGTTATGGAACACAAAACACTGTGCCGTTCGGATTTACCGTGCCGGCATTTGCCGGCGCACCGCTCGACGCCAAGGGCGGCATTGCGGGCTCCCAGATCAGCGTGGGCGGAACAGCGGTGAATATGTCTCCACAGCCAACAGCGACGTGGTCGGTGGGGGTGGAGAGGCAGCTCACACCGGATCTGGCAGCAAGCTTTGGATATTCGGGCACGCACTCCTGGGATATGGTTCTCGGAGGAGGGAACCCGAATAACACAAGCTACGGTGTCGATATAAATATCTTCCCAGGCGACTTAATCCAGCATCCCACTTTCGACTCCAACGGGGTGTGGACCGGAACCGGCGCCCAGACTCGCTTGAACACGAGTTTCGGATCGATCGGCTATGCGTTCAATGGAGCGCGCGCCAACTATCACGCATTCATCGCGGCCATAAAGGGACGCGTGGAAAAGCGTTGGTTCCTTACGGCCTCCTACACGCGCTCGTCAGCGATGGATGACTGGGGGAACTATCCGGAAGGATACGTTGCCGGCGGCGGGTCCACGTACGATGTCAACCAATGGTATAGCCCCTCGGCGCTAAATTCCCCAAACCGCTTCTCCCTGGGCTGGAGCTATGACATTCCAGGAGTGAGCGGGAGCAGCGGGCTAGTGAGACGTCTGACGAATGGGTTCAATCTGGCGGGGACGACCATCCTGCAGTCGGGTAATCCGTTCTTTGTGGCTAATTACAACTCGCTGGCTCTGGTCGACACGGCAGGCGTGACGGTTACACAGTCGAATTATCAGAGTGAGCTGAGCGCCGGAAACTTTGCGTTCGCACCCAGCAGTGGCAATTACTCCGCGGACGGCGATAACTTCAACATGCCCGACGTCACAAGTTACAAACAGAAGAAGAGCCGCAAGTCCTACGAATATACGGGGGTGGTGGACAGCGGCACAGTGACACACGGCCAATTTGCCCAGCCCGCATTCAATCCCGCCGGCACGGAAGGCAATGAGAAGCCAGACCAATTCAGCAATCCGGGCTATGCCGATACGGACTTCACAGTGAAGAAGACGACGGCAATCAACGAGAGGCTGAGTTTCCAATTGCGGCTCGATGTCTTTAACCTGTTCAACCGCGTGAATCTTAATGGGGTGGACACCAATTACGGAGACTCAAGCGCGTATTTCGGGACCACAACCAGCAACCTGCCGCCTCGCAACATGGTGGTGGGCGCGCGATTGGACTTCTAGCGGAGCGAAATCGGGGCGTAGCTGAAGATCGTTGCAGCGGGAAAGAGGTGGGCCCTCTCCGCTGCAGCGCACTTTTAAAAAGCATCAACTTGCGGGTAAGTCAGCCGCCGTGCGCGGGTGAGGTCTGTTCTGGCCCTCCAGAGTTCCACCGGCCCAAGCGCGAGGAACGACCGAAGCGGCCAGGAGATAAGCTGGGTTCAACGAGGCAGCATATGGGGCTGAAGGAAAAGCGAGCAATTGGCCGCGTTAGAATCGGGCCGAACTGGCTGTCTTCCCAAGCCGGAATTCTGCTCGCTCTGTCGTTTTTCTGCATTGGACACGCGGGAGCGCAGATGGCGCCAGATGCAGTCGGGCCAATTATTCAGGCTCTTCGGAATCATGATTTTGCTACAGCTCTGACCCTAAGTCATTCTGCCCTGGAGGCGAACCCAGCGGATTTCCGCATTTGGACACTTCGAGGAATGGCTAAAGCCGGGGAGCACGATTCTACCGGATCGCTGTCGGCTTACCAGCACGCCTTGCGGCTAGAGCCAAATTACTTGCCTGCGCTGGAGGGAGCGGCGCACATGGAATTCCAAATGGGAAAAGATGCGCGTCCGATCCTCACGAAGATTCTTGAACAACGTCCGGATGACCAAGTCTCGCATATGTTGTTGGGAATTCTGGATGCGCGAAAGAATGACTGCTCTGGCGCGCTCAAGCACTTCAGCCAGTCCACGCCTGTCATGGCGCACCAACCCGAGGCGCTCACCGGAAACGGCATTTGCCTGGCGCATTTGAATCGCTACAAGGAAGCGGTAACTGCTTTCGCTGCGGCGCTAGAGCTCGATCCGGGAAGCGCGCTTGCGCGGTACAACCTCGCACTCGCGCAGTTCAACGCGCACGATCCGAACGGCGCGCTGGACACGCTGGAGCCTCTGGTGTCGGCATCTCCGGGGCATCCGGATGCGCTGGCGCTGGCGGCGCAGATCGAGGAGTCGAAGGGCGACACAGCACAGGCGGTGAAGTTGCTGCGGAGCGCGCTGCTCGCGGACCCAAATGATCTGAGTGCGTATTTGCAATTCGCTATGCTGTCGTTCGATCACGCGTCGCCGCAGGTAGGAGTCGACATTCTGAGTGCCGGCATCAGCCAGATGCCGAACGAGCCCCGGCTTTATTTGGTGCGCGGAATTCTGCTGGCGCAGCTTGGGGAGTTCACTCGCGCGGCGGACGACCTGAACACGGCCAGCCGAATTGATCCGCAGCTCGAGTTTGTTGGAGTGGCCCAGGGTTTGGTCCAGTCGCAAAAACATGACCCTAAGGAGGCGCTGGCGAAGTTCCGAGCCGCTGTCCGCGCCCACCCCAACGAGGCGTATGGGCACTTTCTGCTTGCTGAGGCGTTGAGCGAAGAGGGCAAGCCTGCGGGTGACCCCGATTACAAGGAGGAGATCGATGAGGCGACGAGGGCGGTGCAACTGAATCCGCATCTGGTGGAAGCGCGCGATCTTCTCGCAACGGCCTATCTCGAGAGCGGACGCATGAAGCTGGCTATCAAGGAGAGCCGCGCTGCGCTTGCGGACAATCCGAAGGATGAACAGGCCATTTATCACCTGATTCTGGCGCTGCGCAGGACTGGCCAAAATCAGGAAATATCTCCATTGCTGAAGCAAATGGTCGCTCTCCAGACGAATTCGGCGGTCAATCGGTCGCCTGCGAAGAAATATCGTCTTTACGTGCAGCAGCCTTCGGCCGATGGAGCGCTTCCATGATCTGCGACAGCTCTGCGTGGGAGCATTTCGCAAGCTTCATTGAGATATACCGCAGCCAAAAGAAGGAGATGCAGGACGCATGCTGAACTTTAACCGTCGCCGTTTCATTCAGGGTCTATCTGCCATCGGCGCCGCGGAATGCACGCGGCTCACTCCTCTCGCCCGCGCGTTGGCTGGGTCACCCGAAGCGAAAAGCAATTATCTGCCCGGAAGGATCCAGAATGAATACAGCCTCTTCCTTCCCGGCGAACGGGAGGCCCTTGCATCGCCGCCTCGGATTACAGGATTTTCCGACTCAGGCGTGGTGCTGGCGAACGCGGGTACTGCGCTCCGGACTGGCTCAGCAGTCGATGGCTGGAAGCTTCTCGCCATTGCGGGGTTCAACGGGGCAGCGACCGCCGTCTTTGAAAAGCATGTCACGCATCGCGGGGCCATTGCGTATGTCACCGTTGAGCGCGGTGTCATTGCCACGATTCCCAAAATCGTAGGGCGCCTCTCCAGTATCCGACCGCGGCCGACCAACACTTCAGGGGGCGTACGCCTGGAGAGCACCGCGCGCTATGTCCCTGGCCCCGATGTCACCGGCAATTACATTCTTCACTCCGCTGAAGATCCGTGCTATGAGAACGTCGCCGCACTCGGCCCTGAATATATTGGCTGGACCTTTGCCGGCAATGAAGAAGGCGGCCCCATGAAGTCGGTTTTTCTTCAGGCTGATGGCAAGAGCCGCGAGTGGCAGTCCGCTGCCGACGCATCCTGGGCACCAGATATCGAAGGTCGCCTCGTAGACCCGACCTCAGTGCTGCCATGGGGCAATCCCGCCATCTACGAGTACTCAGAGGGGCACAGCAAGCGCACGATGCTCGGCGGCTATCTTCCTGTTGCAGATGTGGCAGTCTGGAACCCCGAGTTTAAGGCCGGTTATGAGTGCATCGTTCTTGTCACGCCGGGAGAAGACGGCAAGGCATTGAGCCGGGTTCGCTATACCACGATTCCGGAGGACGGCTCTTCCGCGCCAGCCGAAGAACACGACGAGTACATCAATACCTCTGCCGATGAGTTCTTTGCGGCATTGGCTGGCATCTGGAATCAATGGCACGACTTCTATGAGTCCTCTATGCCCGTCGAGATTCCTGACCCATGGCTGCTCGATGCGGCTCGCGGAGGTATCACGCTGGCGAGGTCAAGTTATCGCGGACTAAAGCCGACTTACGAGATTGGCGAGGGAGCTTATACCAAGATCCCCGAGCGTAGCCATGCGCTATTTCCTGTTGCCCACTATGAATTTGTATGGGCGCAACAGTTATGGAATCTGACGGACCAGGTTGAGCCTTATTTCCAGTACTATCTCGACCATTACATTCTGCCCGATGGGAATTTCCTCTACAACACGCAGGACCAGGTCGAAGCGCCGCTCAACGCGGGAATCTTCCTTGCCAATTCGGCGCGTGCTTACGACTACTCTGGCAACGCGGACGCCTTTGCTGCACGCCTGCCCGTGCTGGAACGCATGCTTGGTTACGTACTTCGCCGTTACGAGTACAGCAAGCAGCAGTTTCCGCCGGACAATCCTCGCCACGGCCTCATCTGGGGCTCACCAGAAGCCGATCTCGGCGATCCGCAGAACGATTACCCGCAATCGCACCCGTACTACTATCAAAATGCAACGTGGACTTGGCGGGGTCTTGCAGAACATGCGCGCGTGCTGCATCGCATTGCACACGAACACAATCGCGCCGACTACCAGGCGCTCGGCGATCACTATGCCAGCGTTGCCGAAGAGATGCGTGGTCTCATCCAGAGCTCGCTACAGACCACCCTCGCGCGCTGCTCGCCTGAGATGAAGCGGACCGGGATCACTCCTTTCACCCCCGACGACACAAATCACAATCCGCGCAAACTCGAGAGCTATGAAAACCATCGCTTCATGATGGACTGGTTTACTTCCGACTGGGGTAATGAAGCGCTCGATCTCGGGCACCTACGCCACCGCGAGCTGGCAGGAATGCAGATCATTGGCCTGCACACGGACGGCGACACACAGCGCACCTCGAATTTCATGGCACATGGTACGCTCTCCGTCCGCATACGCCAGGAAGACTACCGGCCATTTCTGCTCACTCTGTATGCGCTCACCTGTTACGCGGCAGATTCGGGCAGCCGGTATTCGCCAGAAGACGCATGGATTCCGGGAGGTATGCCCAGTGAGGGCAGCCGCTACGGATGGTCGGCTGTCGTGAACAGTGTGCTGCAACCTACGATGGGTCTGCGATGGATGTTGTGTTATGAAGAGGGCAATCGCAACGTGTGCCACCTGCAAAAAGCCGCGCCCAAACATTGGTTCGCCTCTGGAGAGCGCATCAGCGTGCAGCATTGTCCTACCCGTTTCGGCCGGCTTAGCTGGTCTACGGTCGCTGACGGCAATCGCCACTGGACAGTGCAGGTCGCATTAGATCGGCCATTTTCCGGCGAACTCGTGATCCATATTCATCCGCCGGACGGAAAGCCACTGAGCCACGCATCGATGGGAGCCCTGCTACCGAGTGCAGTTCATCTTACCGCGGACGACCTACGCAATCGCCAGAACCTGACGATCCAGGTTGAATAGCATTGCGCGCGGTGAGACTGAGCGCTTCGGCATTTCGAATATCGAATAATGCCGAAACGCTCAAAAATCGAGCCGTGCGCCAAACTGCAAACGGCGGTAGGTGCTAAGGGTCGCGCTATAAAATCCGAACGAGCCGAAGGTGATATTGGGTTGAAGCCCAGCCGGACTAACGTCAAAGCGGTTCGAGTTTGTGATGTTATATGCCTCAGCGGTCAGCTTGAACGCTCCAATGTCACTTATCTGCCAGCTCTTAGCAAGCGAAGAATCCATGTCGAAGTAGCCGTCGCCGCGGAAGAAGTTGCGCTCGCCAGCTTCGCCAGCATAAGGAAGCCTGATAGGGCTTCCACTGTAAATGCCGCTGGCGATCTGAGAAATTATCGCCGGATCGGTGACATAAGGCTGCCCGTCGACGAAAGTCTTTTTCATCTTGATCGGCGCTACCTGAATGCCCCAGCCCGGGTTTTCGTAATTGGTGGGATAGCCGGGTGAGAGCATGCTCCATGGCAGTCCACTGGTTACGCGTGCCAAGCCGGCCCATTGCCATCCGCCGATGAGAGCGTCGGTAAGCCGATTGGAGTTATTGAGCAGCATCTTTCCGCGGCCCACGGGCAGTGCGTACACCCAGTCGGCGGTAAACAGGCTGCGGGTGTCAAAGTCCGAGACGGCTTTGTTGAGCTTGGGATTCCAGGTATCTTGAATACCAAAGTCGACATAGCCATTGTCCCCGTTGGTGAACACATCGCCGCGTTCGGTTTCCGATTCCATGTCGAGCGACTTGGAGAAGGTGTAGCCCAAATCAAGCGTGAAGCCGTGGAACGGCGGATGCCGGAGCGTGAACTGCAGCGCGTTATAGGAGCTGGTGCCGATACTGGCGAGCGCATAGAGCGAGGAGAATTGGTCGGTCCAAAACGTGGAAGGTGGCGCACCGGCGCTGGAGTTGGGACTGCCGGGGAAGATGCCAAATACATCCAGGAAAGCCAGTCCGAGAGTCTCTCCGCCTGAATAACGCGTGGGAGCCCACGCATCGTTGAAGATGGCCTGGGTGGCGCTCTCGCCCGCGTAGTCCGTGTTCTTCATGTATGGAAACACATGTTCAAAGTATGGGATCGCCGGAACATTGTTGTTCACCTTCAAGCCATTAGGGCCAAGTGGGGCAGCGTCTACCATCTTGGAGAGTACCCTGGCATTGGTGAAGTAATCGCCGCCGCCATTGGGATCTACATAATCAACCGGCTCCGCTACGTCAAGCTGCTGGAGCAGGTGCCGTCCCAGCCGCCCGACATAGGCCTGCTCGAAGACAAACCCGCCGGGGAACTGGTGTTGGAAGGACAAGTTGAATTCCTCGGCATAAGGGGTCTTCATGACGTTGTCGATGCCCCAGTAAATTTGAAACCCCGACGAGTTCGGCGTGAAGGGAAAACTCTGTGTGGTCGACACTGGAGGGAAAATTGACGCGGGGAAACTCGGAAGATCATAGGGACCAGTGAAGCGCGGTGAGTTCTCGAAGCCCAGGCTGTCTGCGGGATTAGTAGTGGCGGTGGCCAGACCAGCAGAGCCAAACTCGTCGAAGTCGTTTACGAGCGCCTCGCCAAAGTGGTCGTAATACATGCCGAAGCTGGCGCGAATTGAAGTCTTAGGGTCGGGTGCGAAGACGATTCCGATGCGCGGAGCGATATTTGCTTTCTGTTTGGGCCAATATCCGGGCGCGTGATTGGCTTTGCCAGAAGGCGCCAGCGACAGCAGAGGTTCATATATTTGACCTTGCAGAGCCGCGGACTCGCGCTGTTTGTACCACTTATCCATGTTGATGGTTGGCGAAACCTGCTGACCATTCGTCTCGTATGGAGTCTGCAGAATAGTGTGGCGCATCCCCACAATAATCGAGAGATTGCTCCTGGGATGCCAGGTGTCCTGCAGGAAGTATTCGAACTCGTTGGCGCGGTAGTTCCTGCTGACAAAGGCGCCGTCGGGCAGGGCGGTCGCGGAGGTTGGGGAAGTGATATGAAAGTTGTAGACCCGGGTTTCCTCGGGAACATCGCCCATCAGATTGCCCCAGTCTGTTGCCCACGCGGCTTGGAAAGATTGCGCGAGGTCTGGTGGGTAGGGCAGATCTGCCGCGGTTTCGTATAGTGGATTAGTCACGGCTCCGTTGAAGGAACCGGAGTCAGTTCCGAATTGATCAGTAACACTCCGCCAGTTGCCGCCGAGAGCAAAGCTGTGTGATCCTTTGGTCCAGGTGAGTGTGTCCGTAATCTCGTTTACGGGGACATGGCGGAGCGTGTCGCAGTCGCAGATTTCGATGGGCTGTGTCAGGCCATAGACGCTAACGGCATCCTGCTGGCCAACACCTGAGGTCTGGTATCCCTGGCGGATATAGCCATAGCGCAAATCATTGACGAGACCGGCTGACGGGGTCCACGTGTACCCGCCTGCCAGGCCCTTCGTGTTGTCTTCGTAGGATGTCTCTGGCTTCAATCCGGGCAGTGGCTCCACCCCCGAGTTGGTATCTTTCTGCAGGTTTCCGCGCACGAAGAAGCGGTTCTCGCTGTTCAAGACGTAATCAATCTTCAAAATACTGGTGTTGAGGGTAGCGGGTGCCGGCGAAGTAAAGAAGTAAGAGCCGCTATTGTATCCACCATCGCCAAGCGAGTTGCCCGTCGGGTTTGGCTCAGCGGCGAAATAGGAGAGAATGGCGGCATTGGGGCCTGGCCCGTTTGGGCAGACCGGCTGCCCATTAAACGTGTTGGTGGTGCAAGGCTGGTCCATGTTTGCGATCTGGCTGGACGTGAGCGTACCTGTGCCGCCGCTGGTGTTCGGGTATGAAAGCTCACCGGCCTTAAAGGTTGCGGTTGGCACTGTGGCTCCGACCACCTGATGTGTTCCTGTGCGTTGGCCCTCGTAGTTGAAGAAGTAGAAGAGCTTGTCCCTTCCATCCCAGGCTTTCGGAATCCTGACCGGACCACCGAAACTGCCGCCAAACGTATTGACCAAATAAAACTCAGGAGTGTTGGGAACACCGCTCGATAACTGGCTTTGCTTGTTGAAGAATTGGTTGGCCACAACATTGTCCGGTCGGTAGTACTCGTAAAGCGAGCCGTGGTACTTATTGGTACCGCTCTTAGTAATCAAATTGATCTGAGCGCCGGAGGATCGGCCAGCGAGAGCGGTGCCATTAGAGGTCGTGACGTTGAACTCCTGAGTTGAGTCAAGCGTAGAGCGCAGAACGCCTGTGAAGGCAGTGCCAAATACCTGGTCGTTATCGTCCAATCCGTCCAGAGTTATGTTGCCCTGATCGGAACGTCCGCCAGCCACAGCTCCCTGGCGACTGTCAGCGGAAGACGGGTCCTGGCCGATATAAAGAACGCCAGGTTCAAGGCTAAGCAGAGAAATGGGATTGCGCTCATCCATGGGCAGCGATTCAATCACGGTGTTGCCCACCGAATCGCCTTCGGTCGCGTCCGTTTGATTCAGCGTTGCGTCTGCGGAGTTAACTTGTACCGTCACTGTCGATCGGCTGACGGTGAGCGCGAAGTTCAATGTGGTCGGCTGACTGACCAGCAGTGAAATGGCGCTTTCCTCTGTGGCAAAACCCCTGGCCGTAACCGTGATGTCATAGTGCGCCGGCTCGACCACGGGGAAGATATAGAAACCGGCTCCATCGGAGGTGGCGTGATAGCTATTACCATTTGCCGCGTCCGTTAAAGTGACGGATGCGCCAGGGACGACTGCACCACTTGGGTCTTTAATGACACCGCGGAGCGATGTGGTTGAGGTCTGGCCAATTGCTAAGGCGGTGGAGGCGATACAACACAAAACGGCAACCCACACGGATCGTTTCACGGCTGTCCTCCAAAAAATTACACAACGCCACGCCATTTGTGGCGTTCCCAAATTGGCCCACATACTACTCTCAATTTCCACGGTAGCCAATAAGGAACGCGGATGATGGCATGGCACTTGCTCGGTCTCGGCTAAGGCAGTTGCATAAATGCACGATGGCCGGCCTTCCGGGAGCGGTATGACGGGTCGGCCAAACTCCAGATTGCCGACAACCCGACCAAAACCCGTAAATGAGAGCATTGCCCTGTACCCGTCAAACGATGAACGCTTGACTTTATACTTAGACATCTATATAAAGACGTCTATATATGGCCAGAACCGACGCTCTGCAAGGTTCACTCGATTTGCTCGTGCTCAAAATCCTGTCGCGGCGTCCGCGCCTTCACGGATACGCCATCATGGCCGCCATCGCCAGCACATCCGGCGAAGTGCTGCGAGCGGAAGAAGGTTCGCTCTATCCGGCGCTGTACCGGATGGAGGAAGCGGGTTGGATTCGCGCCGAGTGGATGAAGAAGGACACTGGCCGCCGTGCCCGCATCTATGAGTTGACCGCCTCAGGAAAAAAGCAACTGGGCGCGGAAGAGTCGCGCTGGCAGGCGGTTAGCTTGGCAATCAACCGGGTTCTCAAGGAGGCATGAGATGTCACTGTGGTCGCGCATCTCGAACTCCTTGCGCGGCGAGCGTCTGAATCGCGAGCTCGATGAAGAGTTCGAAGCGCATATTGAGGAAGCGATTGCCGCAGGGCGCGATCCCGAAGAAGCGCGGCAGGCCTTTGGGTCCGCTCTGCGCGCACGCGAGGCGAGTCACACCGTCCGCGTCTCAAAAAGACTTGAGGAGCTGGTTCAAGATACGCGTTTCGGCGCGCGCCTGCTGATAAAGAACGCGGGCTTCACGGCGGTCGTGGTGCTTACGCTCGCGCTGGGTATCGGCGTCAACACGGTGATTTTTTCGGTGGTGAACGGGGTGCTGCTAAACCCGCTTCCGTTCCCGCATCCGGATCAACTTGTGACGCTGCACGAGAGCAAGCCGAACTTCGCCACCGGCTCCATCTCGTATCCCAATTTTCTCGATTGGCGCAAGAACAACCACACATTCGCGGCGATGGGACTGGCGCGCAGTTACGGGTTCAGCATGACGGGCCACGGCGACGCAGCACAGTTGAGTGCCGAGTTTCTCTCCGACGGCTATTTCGCCGTATTTGGCGTTAGGCCGCTTCTGGGCCGGGAATTCACGCCAGCCGACGAGACGCCGGGCGCCTCGCCGGTGGCGATGATCAGCGAGAACCTGTGGCGGAACAGGTTCGACGGCGCTCCCAATGTGCTGGGCAAGACCATCATCCTGGACGGAAAGGGCTTCACCATCGTCGGTGTGATTCCCGCCTCGCTCAAGTTGCAGTTATGGAGCTTTCAGGTCTCCGACGTGTACGCGCCGATTCCCCAATGGAGCAATTCCAATCTGATGTTACGTGGAGCGGGGCTCGCGTTTCACGGTATTGGGCGGCTCAAGCCCGGTGTCACCATCGAACAGGCCCGCGCGGACATGGAACGCCTGACCGGAAATCTGGCGGCGGCATATCCGGATGACGATCGCGACATCGGAGCCAGCATGGCTTCGATGAAGGAAGAGATGGTGGGCAGCACGAGGGGCTTTCTTTTTATTCTGCTCGGTGCCGTGGGGTTTGTGCTGCTGATTGCCTGCGTAAACGTGGCAAGCCTGCTGCTGGCGCGGGCTTCAACACGCGGCCGTGAATTTGCGGTTCGCGCGGCGCTGGGCGCAAGCCGCGGCCGGGTCATTCGGCAACTGCTTACGGAAAGCCTGCTGCTGGGGATTGCGGCCGGAGCCATCGGACTGCTCGCGGCCGCATTTGGATTGAAGGCCGCGATCCACGCTTTGCCGGCCGCGCTGCCGCGCGCCGATGAGATTGGGCTCGACTTCCGGGTGCTTGCGTTCACCTTCCTGATTTCTGTCGCTACCGGGATTCTTTTCGGGCTGATCCCGGCGTGGAGCGTTGCGAAAGCAAACTATCAGACAGCGCTCAAGCAAGGAGGCCGCGGCGTCACAGGTGCCAACCAGCGCACGTTGAGCGCATTTGTGGTGGTCGAAATCGCCATGGCTCTCGTACTGCTGACGGGAGCCGGACTGATGGTGCGCAGCTTGGTGCGCCTTTGGGATGTGGATCCGGGGTTCAGCGCGCACAACGTGGAAACATTCAGCATTTCCATGCCTCCGGCAATGGCCAACGCCACCCCGCAGATGATTCGCGCAAAGCATCTGGCCCTCAATGAGGCGCTGGCTGAAGTGCCGGGGGTGACGGCCGTATCGCAAACATGGGGCGCGGTTCCCATGGCCGCGGAAGACGATCAGTGGTTCTGGATCGACGGCCAGCCAAAGCCGCGGACCAACAATGATATGAGCGGGGTGATCGATTACATTGTCGATCCCGATTATCTCCGCGTGATGCAGATTCCGCTGAAGCGCGGGCGCTTTTTATCGCAGCACGATGATGAGCACGCGCCGCTTGTGGTCGTTGTCGACGAGGTGTTCGCGAACAAATACTTCCCCGGCCAAGACCCCATTGGAAAACGAATAGACCTGAACAATTTTGATGGCAAACCGGCTGAGATCGTCGGCGTAGTGGGGCACGTGAAGCAGTGGGGGCTGGACACGGACGATTCGCAGCAGTTGCGCGCGCAATACTATCTCGCCTGCATGCAGACCTCCGATGACTTTCTTCTGAGCGCGCGCTCGGGAAGCTCGTTCGTGGTGCGCTACGACCGCAACCTGGCGCCCGTAATCAGTGGGCTGCGCAGCACAGTGCGTCACATGAGCAACGAGCAGGTGCTGTTCGGCGAGCAGGCAATCGAGAATATTGTTGCCGATTCGATGGCGTCCCGCCGGTTCGCCATGATCCTGCTGGGAGGGTTTGCCGCGCTGGCGCTTCTGCTGGCCTGCGTGGGCATTTACGGAGTGATGGCCTACTTGGTGTCGCAGCGCATACAGGAGGTGGGTATCCGCATGGCGTTCGGGGCCAGACGCAGCGATGTGCTGCTGCTCGTCTTCAAGGGAGGCGTGAGGCTGGCGGCAGTTGGCATGGCGATTGGAGTCGTGGGCGCCATTGGCCTGACGCGATTGATGGGTCAGTTGCTCTTTAACGTGAGTCCGATCGATCCCATCGTAATCGCAGCCGTCTGTGTCCTGCTAATGCTGGTGGCCCTGGCAGCCTGTTTCGCGCCCGCGCGCCGCGCTGCGTCAATCGAACCGATGAGGGCACTTCGAACGGAGTAAATCATTCGCACTTGACGAAAGATTGCTTTGCCGCCAGGTCCACGGCTGTTCTTGGTGTAGTCAACAAGATGACTGATGTGCTTGCCAGTCAGCATGGTCTTACGAAATTCATCCATACCCCGTCCACCAGCCAGCCACCTAGACGGGATCACCATAGTGAGAAAGCGCGGATCAAGTTTCAAAGCCTGCTCTACAAAGAGGTGGTAGATAGAGGAGTCACTTGAGCCACCTGCACCACCCTTCATCTGATACGGTGGGTTGCCGATGATTACGTCAAACTGCATATTGCCTCCAAACAACTCGGCAATCCGAGCCTTGATGTCGTCAGTATGTAAGAAGGGATAGACATGAGTTTCAAGCCCCTCATCGCGGTCGTAGAAGGTTTGCGGCGCTCCGCAATATGCACACTTCTTTCCTTCCCATGTGTGCTCCATCCGCTCAAACCAGACATTACCCACGTCGCTGGCGAAGCCTTTGGCAATCGAGTGCGGACCGTTAGCTTGCTTTGAGCAATAGAGGCTCCGCCGTGCCAGTAGGCTGGTGAGATGGGTGATGCCGATGCCAAACAC
>DASZAG010000154.1:0-10137 GCA_035945555.1 Acidobacteriaceae bacterium | reverse complement strand
CAGGCGCTGACGCGCGGGATCTTCGACCGCGAGCAGCATCAGGTTCTGCTCGGCGTTACCGGTTCGGGCAAGACGTTCACCATGGCCAAGGTGATTGAGGCGATCAATCGTCCCACGCTGGTCATGGCGCATAACAAGACGCTGGCGGCACAGCTTTATCACGAGTTCAAGAGCTTCTTTCCCCACAACGCCGTCGAATATTTCGTCTCGTATTACGACTACTACCAGCCCGAGGCCTATGTTCCGGCGGCCGACCTCTACATTGAAAAAGAAGCGACCATCAACGACGAACTCGACAAGCTGCGGCTTTCGGCGACGCGGTCTTTATTCGAGCGGCACGACGCGCTGATCGTGGCCTCGGTGAGCTGCATCTATGGCCTGGGCTCGCCGGAAGCGTATTACGGGATGATGCTGTTCCTCGAGAAAGGACAGAAGATCAAGCGCGAGGACATCACGCGCAAGCTGGTCGACATTCTGTACGAGCGCACCAACGGCGAGTTCCGGCGCGGGACGTTTCGCGTGCGCGGCGACGTGATCGAGGTCTACCCGACGTATGACGATATGGCCTACCGCATCGAACTGTGGGGGGACGAGGTTTCCTCGCTGACGCAGATCGATCCGCTGTTCGGCACGGTCAAACAGAAGTACATGCGGCTGCCGATTTATCCGAAGACGCATTACGTGATGAAAGACGAAACGCGGGCGTCTGCGGTCGAGTCGATCAAGAGAGAGCTGGCGTGGTGGGAAGCAGAACTGGAAAAGCAGGGACGGCTGGTCGAGGCACAGCGTATTCATCAGCGGACCATGTTCGATCTGGAAATGATCAAGGCCATGGGCTACTGCCATGGCATCGAAAATTATTCGCGGCACTTTACGGGACGGCTGCCGGGCGAGCCTCCGCCGACGCTGCTCGATTATTTTCCGCGCGACTATGTGATGTTCCTCGACGAGTCCCATCAGACAGTCCCACAACTGCGCGGCATGTATGCGGGAGACCGGTCGCGCAAGGAAGTGCTGGTCGAGTACGGCTTCCGCATGCCGTCGGCGCTCGATAACCGTCCGCTGACGTTTGAGGAGTTTGAGCATCGCACCAATCAGCTCGTCTATGTTTCAGCGACGCCGGGACCGTATGAGCTGACCAAGTCGGCAGGCGTGGTGATCGAGCAGATCATCCGGCCGACCGGACTGATCGATCCGGAAGTGGAAGTGCGCCCCGTCAAAGGACAGATCGACGACCTGCTGCACGAGATTCGCGCGCGCGTAGACAAAGGCGAACGGGTGCTGGTCACGACCCTGACCAAACGCATGTCCGAGGATCTGGCGGAGTATTACGCCGAGGTTGGCGTCAAGTGCCGCTACATGCACTCCGAGATCGAGACGCTCGAGCGCGTGAAGATCTTGCGCGACCTGCGCAAGGGTGAGTTCGATGTATTGATCGGCATCAATCTGCTGCGGGAAGGGCTGGACCTGCCGGAGGTTTCGCTGGTCGCGGTTCTGGATGCGGATAAAGAAGGATTTCTGCGATCGGCGGGATCTTTGATTCAAACCATTGGCCGCTGCGCGCGGCACCTGCACGGGCGCGCCATTCTGTATGCCGACCGCATGACCGATTCGATGAAGCGCGCGATGGACGAGACGTTGCGGCGGCGCGCCATCCAGACCGCCTATAACGAGGAGCACGGAATCACGCCGGAGTCGATCGTGCGCCCCCTGGACATGACGCTGGCGGCAATCGTGGCGGCCGATTATGCGGACTTGACCGGCGGCGAAGCCGAGGGCATGCCCGAGTTCAAGTCGCAGGAAGAAGTGGATGCCTATATCGGCAAGCTCGAAAGCGATATGCGCGAGGCGGCGAAGAAGTTCGAGTTCGAGAAGGCGGCGAAGCTGCGGGACACCATCAAGGAATTGAGGACGAAGGAGTTCTTGTTCGCCTGACAAGATGAAAACCGCAGAGGACGCGGAGGAAGCAGAGGAAGAATTGATTCGTCCTCTGCGTACTCCGCGTCCTCTGTGTTGTGGTTGGCTCTATCGCCCGTACGCGGCGCCGGCTGCCATCGGCTTCCTGTGGAAGGTGTAGCCGTCGTAGGTTTCGGAGCGGAAGTTCAGGTTCGTGGCGCACAACTTTTCCGTCTGGCTCAGGAACAAGTATCCTCCGGGCTCGAGATACAGATGCAGGCGCTCCATCAGCGCGATGCGCTGGGCGCGGGAGAGGTGCGGCAGCACGTCCATGCAGAAGATGCAGTCGAAGCGCCCGATGTAAACCGGCTTGGTCAGGTTCATGGTGTTGAAGGTGACCAGGCTGCGCAGGCGCGGCTTGACCAGAAGGTGCGTGCCATTCCCGTTGGAGGCGCTGCTGCCGTTGCCTGAGCCGTTGCCGTTGGTCGAACCGTTGCCGTTCACGGCATTTTGGGTTGAATCCGCAGAGCCGTTCCCGTTGCTAACGCCGATTTTGGAAAAGCAGGCGCGAATGGTGGCCGGAGGCAATCCCGCCAGCGCATATTGCGGGTAAAGGCCGCGCTCGGCGGTCTTGATGGCGGAAGGCAGCAGATCGCTGCCCACGATGTGGATTGACCAGTCGCGAGTCGCCGCCTTGCACGAAGCGGGCGCGGAATTTTCGGAGATGCCGCCATTCCGGCCGGCGGCCTTGGCCTCTTTGCTCCCGTTGCCGTTGCTCGCGCCGTTCCCGTTGCCGTTCCCGTTGGGCAGAGAATCGCAGATCGCCATGGCAATGGAATACGCCTCTTCGCCGGTGGAGCATCCTGCGCTCCATATGCGGAGTGTGGCCGCGCTCTCGTTTGACTTGCGGGAATACAGTTGCGGGATGATCTGGCGGGTCAGGGCATTCATCGCTCCCGGATGGCGGAAGAAGCCAGTGGTTACGTTCAGCACGCCATCCAGAAATTCCGCCAGTTCGACCGGATCGAGTTCCGAAGATCGCAGGCGCAAGAGCAGAGTGGCAGCCGATTCCAATTCATGACGTTCGAGATATTCGGCCAGATGCGCCACCAGCGCGCTGTTCGGGCAGTCGAGCAGAATTCCCGTCTGGCGCTCGATCAGCAGGCGCAGCTCAGATAGCTCGTGCTCCAGGATGGTGACGCCCGCCAGTAATCTGTGCATAAAATTTCCTTCCTCAGTCCCGCGGTGGATCGGTCTTTTCAGATCTCGGCCGCATCCTTGGGGGAAGAGGAGCGCAGTTCAAGTTTCAAAGTTTCAAAGTTTCAAAGTTTCACAAGCCCGTGCCACTCCTTGCTCATTGCTCACCCAGCGGTCGCAGCGTACGACCTGCCGGAATCCTGTACGGCCTGCTGGGCGACTACATTCATTTCTTTTTCCAGCGACGAAAAACGCTGCATGATTTCGTGAATACGCAGCGCCATATTGCGAATGGTTTCCATCTGCGCGCGGGTTTGGGCCGACAGGCTGCCCGGTTCCAGCAGCAGCAGATCGGAATTACCCAGCACCGAGGTGAGCGCGTTATTCAGGTTGTGGCGCATTTCCAGCATGTAGCGGCCAAGCATGGCTTGCCGTTCCAGGCTGGCGCAGGAATTTTCGGCGGCGCGGGCGCGGGCTTCGGCGCGGGCGCGGTGCACAGCTTCCGCCGCCGCCAGCACCAGGGTCTCGAGCCAGTGCTCGCTGGGACGCAGAATGGTCACGCGGGGCCAGCGGTCGCGAATCAGTTGCGCAGTGGCCGCATCGTGATAGACACAAAAGATCGGCTGGCCGGTGGAGTGCAGCGGCTCCAGCACTACCGACAGCAGATCGCGGCGCAACTCTCCAACAATCGCGACGTCGAACACGTCCGCCGCAAAGCGCGGCCACAACTCTCCGCTCAGAAGCGTGAAGGTGGGGACGTTGCGTTCGCTCTGCCAGCGGGCGGTGATGCGCCGGGAAAAATCAGCATCATCGGAGATGATCAGTACGGTCGGCATTTCTAAAGCTATCTTCCCTTCTGGCCTGATTCCCAATCGCAGTCCGGCCACGTCGTGATGGTTGAAAAGCAGCGGGCAAGAGTGCCCGCTCCACATGGCCGTTACTTCTTTGCTTCCCCGGAATCCCAACCGGAAGAGCCGGAGACTTCAAACTCAGCGGCCTTCTGCGCTGACGCGGCCGGCTTCGATCCGGCAGCACCTGCGGCTGCTGCAGCAGCTTTGGCAACCGGAGCGGCCTTTCGAACGGCGACTCCGGGCTTCACACCTGCAGCCGGTTTCGCGGCGGGGGCCGGTGCAGCTTTCGGCGGAGTCTTTGTCGTGGCTTTTGGTGCTTCCGCAGCTTTGCCGCGACCGAGGGCGTGATCGACCGAGGCGCGCAGGTCAACCAGCATGCGCAGCGGCGATCCGGAAGAATACTCTGCCTGGAACATCACCTTCCAGGACTGACAGATCATGCGCAGCCGGATGATCGGCTCCTGCGCCGAGAACTGGGCGCGGCGGCAATCGATCGTCTCCACGCCCTTATCTTCCAGTTCGGTCAAACCGTCGAGGATGATATTCAAATCCCCCAGCATGAGGCGGAAGAATGTCCGGCGCATGAGATATCCAAAGCGCGTGAACGCCACCAGCGCGACCGGCAGGTAAAACAATTCGCCGGCCTGCCCTTTGGCTTTCCGGCCCTGCTCGAGAACGCCACCGTGCAGTAGCTCGTCGAGCGATTTGCAACGGGTTGCCATTTCCAGCACGCGATCGAGCGAGTTCAACCAGACGGGAGGTTTGAGATCGACCTGGTTGACGATGGGCTCCATGGCCTGGGCCACATAGGCAAGATCGACCTCCGCATCGGGGACGCCGGCCGGAGCGATCTGGCTGAAATACTGCACCAGCAGAAAGTCGATCTTGTCGCGGACGATGTCATCCTTGACCGGCCTGGTCAGAAAATGTTGCAGCAGGTAAAGCAACTGCTGCTGGCTCACCAGCGAACTCGTCTGCAGGAACTGGCGAAGCTGGTGCACCTGGACGGCCTTATCCATCTGGTCAAGCCACTGGTTGGCGTGTTCCACGGCCTCTTTGCCGGGCGTGTCGATGCCGGCCTCGAGGTCGCTGCAGGTTTTCACCTCGATGGCGAACTCACGGGCGAGTTCGAAATAAATGGGATACAGCCGGCGAGCCGAGTTCCATTGGGCTGCGAGATCTTGCACAGGTGTGGCAGGAGTCATGATTTCACGATCCAGTTGGGCACATCGCGGCGAAAGCGCGCGGCCACGAGAGTCTTTCCGGGCTGGTACTGCACGGCGACTACCGTCGCTTCTTCATCGAGCGAGCCATCGGCGGTGCGCAGGCGGAGAATGTCGGCAAATTCCAGCGGCGTCTTGGAAGCGAACAGAACTTCACGGGTAGTGCCAAATTCAATGACGGTGCTTTCGCTGAAATTGGGAGCGCCGCCTTCGACGGTACGGGCGATCTGAACCGGGATGCGCATCTGAGTTGCGTCCGGGAAAAAACGGGCGAGATCGGCCACAGAAATGGCATTCTGCAGTGCTCGACCCGTAGCTGCAGCGGAGTGCGCCAAGCGGATGAAAAGCTCCTAACCCAAGCTCGTCCTGCTCAAGCTCGTTCTACCCATGAAATGCGGTCGGGCTCCCCCTCTTCCTGGTTTGGAAGAGCTTTGGGGAGCCGGTTTCCGCGGTTCGCCAGAGAATGGAGCAAAGCGGGAACCATCTCTGAGAACGGAAGGACATGCACCGAGGTGGACGGGTTTTCAGTCAGTTACGCCGGGTCGGTTCGTGGCGAGAAGGAGAGGCGCGGAGGTTTGCGTCTCAGCATGAGACGGAGTCTCACGCTGAGGGGCAGTAAATAGTAAACTTTTAGTGGGTTAGGATGTTCTAACTAACGTGTGGGTGCAAACATGCCGATAAAGCGGGTTGGAGGGCTGCGCTAAAAATTAACGGGAAATTGACGCGGAGGCGTCACGGCACCTTTGCTTTTTTAGCTAATCTAAAGAGAGTGCCGTTAACAAATATACGCTTCGGATCTGGTTTACCACTGGCCCCGATCGTACCATCGGTTCTGAGGTACTGATGTACTCGGGCTACCTCGTTGCCAGACGCATCCCGGTATGAGACCATTTGACTGCGAGTGCAAAAAGGTTCGTTGGCAATGGTCAGGGCGGGATGACGATCTTCCAGCGCGACCGTGGATAGCTCGCCGGTCTTCGTTTTTTCCCAAAGCCCTCTCTCGTTGAACATTTTCTGCATCTCAGTTGGCTGTATGCGTTTCATATGGCATAATGGCGCGCCGAAGCCGGAAGGTTCTCAAAAATGATTAATGAATCCCAAATTCGCCAACAACTCGGTCGATACCTACGCGGCAATATTTCTCTCGACGTCTTTGAGGACTGGCTAGTGCAACGTAGCTGGAACATGCACAAGGACAGTGACGAAGCTGCACAAAAACTTGCGTCTCAAATAGAGCTGCGCTTGGCCGAGCACTCCAGCGGTCACCTTGATGAAGAGGCTATGCGGGAGGAGTTTAGAGCATTCATTACCAAGTTCACCATGCAGATCGTCTTCAACGGTGCCCCTGTTGCGCCGGTGGAACCTGTCCGGAATCTCATTGCAGTAGCCGACCCGCAAGTTATGACGTTCCGGGCGGTGGTGTCACCACCATCCCGGGCGGCAATTGGATTTGTTGATAGATCACCCGAAGCGGTACACGGGTGAGTATCGTATCGGGTTCTAGTAGAACATCGAACCAATAAACTCCAGGTTCGTTTGCGTAGAGTCCTATGGGCAGCACCACTTGAACGCCGCGGTCGCCTGCTTCGAAATAAAAGGGTATCTCCGGTCCCTCTGTCTGTACTCTGCTCGGCGAATTGCATCGGACCTTAACGCTGTACTGACCGCTCATTTCCCCGGACTTTAGAAGCAAGGCCATGGTTAGTTGAATGGGGATCGGTTGCTGCATTTCTTTAGTGGCACCAAACAGCGGCAAGGTATCAACAACCCTGACGACGCTTAGGTTACCGGTATTTGCTTCTATGATCGCAGCCTGACAAAAAGTTGCAACCAGGACCCACGGTCTGGGTGCGTGAATTTCTTCCGGTTCTGCCATATGGCCTCCCGCGCAAACAGGCGTCTAATGATATACGAAGCAGAGGCATGACGAGTGATGCGGGGTGGCTGGCGCTCCGCGCTCGTTTCCAAAAAATCAGAAGCTGATTTTCAGGATCTGACCGTTGTTGCCGACGAACCATCCGGCTTTCGGAGTGGCGAAGGCGACCGCCCAGTATCCGCTGACCTGCGGAAGAGCGAACCAGGTTTTGCCTTCGTTGGGCGTCCACGCGGCCGAGCCCGAATCGAAGTCGGGTGCGGCTTCGGCGGTGATCACTACCGTGCGGTCATATTGCTCGTCGCCGCCTTCGGCCTCGCCGCCGCCAGTCCCATGAACATAAGAAAGACAGAAGATGGTTCCCTGCACCGGAGGTTTGGTGGTCAGAGTCCACGTGATGCCGCCATCTTCGGACGTCGCCGCATCGGCCGAGGCATTTGTTGCCAGATCGCCGCCACCGACAATGCCATTCCACGGATTGCGGAAGGCCACCGAGACCGCGCCGCCGCTGGGCGAACTAACGAGGGGAGTGTCATAGGCGTTCCAGGTATCGCCGCCGTCGCGCGTGGCGAGAATGCGGGCCGTGTCGGAGCCGCCGGTTGCGACCCAGGCATTTTGTCCGCCTTGCGTGGTGATGCAGGTTCCGCTGGCGGAGAACGACGCTTCGCCGGGCAGCGCCGGAGGCATGCTGCCGGCGATTGACTCCCAAGTCGTGCCGTTAGTGGTGCGCAGTTCGGGAAAGACTCCGCTGACCGAGTCGCTGTGCGCGAGGCCGCGGCGCGGCGTCCAGAAAGCGAAGCAGTCGTAGAAGGCGTTCGTGGTTTCGTTGGTGAACTCGATGGTCCAGGTGGCGCCGCCATCCATTGTCTTATAGATCTTGAAGTCGGTTGTGTTGTTGCCGATCGAGAGCAGGTAGGCAACTTTGTCGCTGAAAGCTTGCACGTCGCGGAACTGCAGGCTTTCGGCGCCGGGCACGACCGCGGCCTTCCAGTGGGCTCCGCCGTCGGTGGTGACGACGTAGGTGCCGCCAGTTCCGGCGGCCCAAACTACACGGGAGTTGACTGGGCTGACCGCGATCAGAAGCTGGTTGGTGCCGCTATTTTGCGGCGTGAGTTTGGGCTGGTGAATTGCCTGCGCGAAGCTAAGAGTCGAGAACGCAGTGAACAGGAAAACAACCAGGGAGTGTTTCTTCATAGGATCCTTCCAGGGCAGGAATACGTGACTGGTGGAGAAGTATAGGAATGCGGTGAATGGGCTGTCAATCGCGGGAAGTCGGCGGAGCTAGTTCAGGAATAGGGCAGAGCCTGGCGGGGCACGGCAGCGGCTAAAGCCGGCGGATTTTATGAGGGCTTGAATCGCAGCGGTAAACCGCTGCGCCACCCAAAGGCGCTTCCATCGCAACGGCGAACCAATGCGCCACTCCAAGCCTTTCATCGCAGAGGTCAACCGCCGCGCCACCCCATGGCTTTTCATGGCAGCGGTAAACCGCTGCGCCACGCCACGGCTTTTCATGGCAGCGGTAAACTGCTGCGCCACCCCACGGCTTTATCCAAGAGCGCCACCCAAAAGAAAAAGCCAAAGCTGGCATCCAAAGCCACCGCTCGAAGGCTGGCCACTCGCCCCAGTTTCGAATTGGGAAACGGCAGACACTTTCTTTGTCTTTGGGTGGCGCAGCGCCTTCGGCGCTGCGATACAGTGGCATTCATGACTCGCGGCTTTAGCCGCTGAGGTGGCGTCCATGGCCGCTCCGCGCCGCGGCAATACCGGATACAGTTGCTACTTCATCACGGCCTCTACATTCCAGAAGCGCAACATCCTTCAATCCGACCGAATGGCCGGGCTCTTTGTGGATGTCCTTCTTCACTATCGTTCGCAGGGAAAGTATCTGCTGCATGAGTTTGTTGTAATGCCAGACCACTTCCATTTGCTGATTAGTCCGAGTGAAGCGCTGGAGCGAGCGATGCAGTTAATCAAAGGCGGCTTTTCTTTTCGGGCAAAAAGAGAATTGGGGTTTATGCATGAGATTTGGCAGGGTAGCTTCTATGATCGGCGGGCGCGGGATGCGGAGGAGTACTTCGCCTTTCGGGAGTACATTCGACAGAATGCTCCGAAGCGTGGGCTGGCTGTAAGTGCAGAGGACTATCGGTACTGTTCTGCGTGGCCTGGGCTTGTGCTTGATGGGGCACCGCAGCGGCTAAAGCCGGCGGATTTTATGAGGGCTTGAATCGCAGCGGTAAACCGCTGCGCCACCCAAAAGCATAGATGTAAGCACCGCTTGGCGCCACCCAAGACCCTATGCTCGGCGCCAGCCAAGGCCCTACGCTGGCGCCGCCCAAGACCCTATGCTCGGCGCCAGCCAAGGCCCTACGCTGGCGTCACCCAGGACCCTATGCTTGGCGCGATCCAAGGCTCTACAGTCGGCGCCAGCCAAGGCGCGGGGAGGTAACCGTCGCAAAACGTTTGCCAATTTTTCAGAAGCTAGTTCTTCAACCCTACGCGGTTGAGCAGACTTTGGAAGCGAGGATCGGGGCGCAGGCCGTCGAGCACTAAATCAGATTCCAGCGAGGATGGGAGCCCGATGGACTTCTTCGCATACGCTTCTTCCAGAGACGTGAATGCTCTGTCGGTTTCGCCCAGGCCTGCATAGATTGTGGCCATGGTGTAGGGCGAAGCGGAATTCTGTTTGGCCTTGCGCTCCAAATCGCGCAGAATCTTTTGCGCTTCGTCTTTTTTGCCGAGGGCGGCGTACGCATGGGCCAGAGCCACAGAGGTCTGAGAGTCAGGCGAAATCTCTGTGGCCTTCTTGTACTCCGAGATCGCTTCGGACAGCTTGCCCATGCCCTCGTAACCGACGGCGAGATGGTAGTGCTCAGACGCGTCGTTGGGATTCAAAAGCAGGGCTCGCCGGCTGGCATCCATGAGGGCGGGATAATCTCGCAGCTCAAAATAGGCAAAGGATTCAACACCCGCCGCAATGGAGCCGTAATCCAGTTGGTCGATTTGTTTGATCTCCGCGAGAGCGTCGGCGCGGCGGCCCAGCAAGGCAAGAAACATGGCGCGATCTTCGTGCGCGCAACTGTAGCTTGGCGCCAGAGCG
>DASZAG010000153.1:0-16610 GCA_035945555.1 Acidobacteriaceae bacterium | reverse complement strand
CAGCGCGACGACCCACCACATGCGCGTGGACTACTCCATGTTCGAGGGCTTCAAGGTGCGCGGAAACGCGAAGAAGGTATACTCGCGCGGCGAGTTGATCGCAGACAACGGTGAATTCGTGGGACGCACGGGGCGCGGGATATATCTGCGTCGCGATCCTCGCAGCATGCTGTAGAGTTCGGCCAGAGTGCGACAAAAAAGAAAAGGGCCTGTCTCAAACGAGACAGGCCCCTTTCGTTAACACAACGAGAAACTAGAAGTAGAATTTGCCGACCAATTGATAGCTACGGGCCGGTGAAGGATCGCCGTTCGGGTCAGCGGAGTAGATAACGCTGCTTATTTCGCCGAATGTTGTACTCGAATTAAAGGTTCCTCCGGGATTGGCGAAGTTTGCATGGTTGAAGGCATTGAAAGCCTCAATTCCCAGCTGGAAATACCGGGTCTCTCCTTTACCTATTCCGAAGTTCTTTGAGAATCGCAGATTGGTGTAGTTGAAGCCAGGGCCGTGGAAGAAGTTGCGCTTCACATTGCCGTAGGTTCCTATGGGTTCGTCAGAGAACGGCGAGGGATCGAAGAAAAAGTGACCAGTCTCCTGATTCCCATTCACATTGAAGGATTGGATCTTGCGCGGATCTTCCTTATGAAGATGAAAAGTACTGGTTACAGGCACGTCGCCGCAACCGAAGTAGCTGGCGCCGTCACACCACAGCGAGCGATCCGCGCCCTGAGAAAATCCGACGGGAAAGCCGCTCTGAAGTGCGGTGACACCGCTAATCTCCCAACCGGCAACGGTCTCGCGCAACAAGGCGTTGTTTCGGATGGCGGAGAATACGGGGATCTCATAGATATAGGAGCCAACTAAACGATGGCGCGCGTCGTAATCGGAATCGCCATAGTTGAGATAGGTGAATCCGGGCGTGTAAATCTGAGCGTGATTATTTGCGCCAGTAGAGCTCTCATATCCCGATCCGTTGTCCAGCGCGTGGGAGTAGGTATAAGAGATGGTCGCATACAAGCCATGCGTGCGGGCCTTGATCAGGCTGACCTGTAGCGAGTTGTAGTTGGAGGACCCTTCAGTGTTCTGGCGCGCCACGCTTTTGTACCAGCTAACGCCGTTCGGGAAAGACGGTATTAACCCCGCAGGATATGCCAGGCGCGGGTCCGAAGTGAATTGCGGGAAGTAGGTGTGAACCGAGCCGGCAAGAGTTGTGCTGTTGCAAGGAATTCCGAAGACTGACGCCCCGGCCATACAGGCCGCATGGCCATCGGGCGTTATGGCATCGCCGTCATACCAGCTTGCAAGCCTGTGCGCCAGCGAGCCGATATAGCCGACCTGGAGAATCATGTTACTGGGAAGCGAGCGTTGGATATTGAGGTTGAAGTTTTCAGCATACGGCACGCTGTAGTGAGTATCGAATGTGGCCAGGCCCAGCAAGTAATAGAGCCCTTGCCAATCAATATTGGTATCGCCCGGAGTGGGAATTGCATAAGGGAATTTGTTTGGAATCGATCCGGCACCGCTAACATCTGTGAATGGTGCAGCGAAAGACGGGCTCCCTCCGACGTCACCCACGCCCTGTGAAATGAGCAGGAATGGCGGATCTTCCAGGTTCTGCAGCGATTGCTCCTGCTGATCGCGGTTGTAGTAAAGGCCGAAGCCAGCGCGGATGGAGAAGCTATGTGAACCGGGTTCGCCGATCAGCTTCGAAGGGCCCGAAGACGGCGACCACGCAATTCCAATGCGGGGGCCGAAGCGGTTGTAGTGGGGCGTAGGGCCGCCAGCACGGTTGCAGCCGGGATCGCCGGGAAAGGCCAGTCCCGGAGGCGCGCCCGGAAGGACGGTTGATTCAGTGTCGGAGTTGGACCAGCAGTTGATGCCGAGCCCGGAAAACTGGTCGTTCTTGTTGGGAAACTCCACATCCCAGCCGACACCGTAGTTTAAAGTCACATCAGGGCTGATCTTCCAGCTGTCCTGCGCGTAAGCGTACGTTTCGGCGGCGAGCGTATTGATGAAACCATTGCTCGTCTGTTCGTAGCCGTCCGGGATACCAAGTTCAAAGTCAAGATAAGGATCACCGGAGGAATAGAGACCACCTCCACCTGCTCCACCATCGAAGTAGTAATATCCGTTGTTCAAATAGCTGAATGGGTTATCCACTCGGAACTGTTCGTAGGACGCACCGAGCTTCAGGGAGTGATTTCCTATGATTTTGGTGAAGTTGTCAGCATAGGTGAGGTTAGTATCCAACCGGGGCTGCGGTCCTTCATAACTGTTGCCAACGGCGAATTGGCCGATGGAGAGATAGGGGAAACCAGGAGCGGCTGTGTCCTGAGGCGAAATGCCCGTAAAGCCATAGGAACTGGGCAGAGCTGGATTGGCAGGCTCCACGGCGGCGAAGTTGAAGCGGTAATAACCGAGCCGCAGTTCGTTCAGCGTACTTGCGTTGAAGGTGTGGGTCCAGGCTGCGCTGAAGAGCTTGAAGTGCTCGGCCTGATTGGTCCCGAAACCAGGGAAGCTCCCGCCTCCAAAAGCTAAAGTGGCGATCGATGGGCTGGATTGGAAGATGCCTGATGCCCAAATGGTGTCATGCGAGGTGGGCGTGTAGTCCGCGCGAAGAATGCCTTGGTCAGCAGCTGCTGTGTCGGCAGTGTTGAAGGCATAGAACTGGCCAAGAAAGTTCGGCTGCGGAATATATTTGGTTGTCGTATTGGCCGCGACGGAGTTCCAGTTGGCCGGGCTCACATTGATCGCGGCGTTGTTGAAGCACTGATTCCACGGTTCTCCAGCGGGACATCCATTGACCGAAAACGGAATCGGGTTTCCTGTCAGGCTGTTGCTGAACCCACTTGCCGTGTCGGGCGTGTTGTCTGAAGTACCCGTCGCATAATTAAAGTCATTGCTGAAATCGCCCGCGAAGTTTGCGCTGGTCAGCGTGGACGCAACGTTCGCCCCACCCGTGCGTTGCCGGAATCCCTGATAAGCGGCGAAGAAGAAGAGCTTGTCGTGAATCACCGGGCCGCCGAGGGTTGCACCGTAGAGGTTTTGGTGGAATTGCGGCACCGTGGTGGCGAAGTATGGGGTTGAGTTCATGAACGTGTCGCGATAGAACTCAAAGACGTTGCCGTGGAACTGGTTGGTGCCCGCTTTCACCACCTGGTTAAGGGTGGCTCCGGAATTTCGCGCATATTCAGGATTCAGCGTGCTGACGATAATGTTTTCTTCCTGCAGAGCATCGGGATTGATCTGGATGCCTTCGTCCTGCAGCGGACCATCATTAATGTCGATCCCGTTCAGAAGGTAAGAATTCTGGGGCGTCTGGCTGCCGTCCGATGAAAAGCTACCGAAGCGGTCAGAAGATTCGACCACGCCCGGCTCAAGCTTTTGCAGGCCAGCGGGATCGCGGCCCTCCAGCGGGATGTTCTCAAGCTGCGCCGAGGTCATGACCTGCTTTAATTGCGTGTCGGAAGTTTCGACCTGGAGGGCGGTGGCCGATACTTGGACCGTAGTGCTGCCCGAGCCCACTTCCAGCTTCGCGTCGACATCGCGATTGTCGTTCACGCTCAAGTTGAGGCCACTCTGGCTGAAATTCTTAAATCCAGTAGCAGTAATGGTCACGGTATAAGGACCGCCCACCTGCAACTGCGGCAAAATAAAGTATCCGCTGCCATTGCTGGCCGCGACGGTCTGGATGCCCGTAGCAGTGTTCAAAACCGTGACAGTGGCATTTGGCACCACCGCACCGGTTGTATCCGTCACAGTTCCGTGAATGGACGCATACAGGTTCTGGGCGTGAACGGCTGGGACCGGGGCCAGGCAGAAAGCCGCGACAGCTAGCACCATGAATAGGGCAATCTTGAGTTTCATAACTCCTCCGCAGAATGCATTGGAAAAGCCGGGTTTAGTTTTTTATGGTCGACCCAGACCTAACCGGGCCCGAGAATTCTATTTTTCGTTGTATCGGTCCGGATTTGAAGGAGTCCGGGACGGCTTCGCATCTTAAGAAACGCAGAATTTCAGAGGTGAAACATTTCGATAGAGGCAATCGAGACTCCAAAGTCCCAACCTCTGGACTGGAATGTTAACGCAAACGTCCTGTCAACAAGGCGATGCGCCATAACCGTAATTGAATCACACGGATATCTGGAAGCTTCACTAGTTATTTGTGTGATCACCAGTGACGAGGGGGTTCGTTCCCATCAAGGCAAAAGGGTTGGCTGGATACCAAAAGTTGTATGAACCTCATCGAAGGAATATGCCATTCAGTAGTTAATTGAAAGTGAACCCGGCAAGCGGCCACGGGCTAGACTGGGATGCGTGAAGATCACTGTGGCTTCTGTTGCTGTGCGAGGGCGAAGCGAGCGCTTTGAGGCGCTTGCGGCGGAGTATCTGGAGCGACTGACGGTTTACGTGGAAGCCGAGTCGCAGGTATTCAAGACCGCTGACGCTCTCTTGGGATGGGTGGACAGGCTGAAAGGGCGGACGGCTCCGCTGCTAGTGCTGCTTGATGAACGCGGCAGGCAGATGAGCTCAGCGACATTGTCCGATTGGCTGCGGGAGCGTCGTGGCGAGGGTAGACAGCGGGTGATTTTCGCGATCGGCCCAGCGGACGGCTGGTCGAGAGAGGACCGGGACCACGCGGGGCTGCTTCTCTCGCTCGGCCCCATGACATTACCGCATGAGCTGGCTCGCGTGGTCGTCAGCGAGCAGCTTTATCGGGCATTTACAATCCTTGCTGGGCATCCGTACCACCGGGAATAGAAAATCGCCGCCGAAGCGCCTGCGGCTCGACCGTTGATTGGAAGAATGTGTGAGGGATAGTTGGCCGAATCACGGCAGGGTTTGATCTTGATCAACACGGGGCCGGGCAAGGGTAAAACCACGGCTGCAATGGGAACAGCACTGCGCGCGGTGGGGAATGGGATGCGCGTGCTGATGCTCCAGTTTCTGAAAGGCTCATGGCACTACGGGGAACTCGACGCGGTTGAAGCCTTCAACGGCAACTTCGTGATGAAGCAGATGGGTCGCGGGTTTGTGAAGGTTGGCGGCGCGGAAACCGAGCCGGAAGACATAAGGCTGGTCGAGGAGGCATGGAACGAGGCGCATGCAGCGATATTGTCCGGCGAATGGGATATGGTGGTTCTGGATGAGATTAATTACGCCATTAGCTATGGGATGTTGGATCCAGGAAAAGTGGTAGAAACGCTGAAGGCGCGGCCGGAAATGGTGCATGTGATTCTTACGGGACGGAATGCGCATCCTTCTTTGGTGGAGATCGCCGACACCGTGACGGAGATGCGGGAAGTGAAGCACGCATACCAAAAAGGGATTCTAGCCCAGCGCGGCATTGAATATTAGGTTGTAAGGGATAGGTGTAAGAAATGTCCTGGTTTCGAAGGGAAGGAAGCAACATTGCAGCCGGCGGAAACTCAGTCCGGACCGAAGGACTGTGGACCAAGTGCGGCGAATGCGGCCAGGTGATCTGGCGGGCTGATCTTGAGGCCAATTTGCTGGTGTGCCCGAAATGCGAATACCACTTCAAAATGGACGCGCGCACTCGCGTGGCTATGCTGCTCGAGCCCGGATTTGAGCTGGTCGACTTGGAGCTGAAATCGACCGACCCGCTGGAATTCGTCGACTTGAAGCCCTATAAGGGCCGCCTGGCCAAGGCGCAGAAAGATCTCGGCCTGAATGACGCAATCGTGAATGCCCTAGGCATGCTCGGCCAGCATCGCGTGGTCTTAAGCGTGATGGAGTACAGCTTCATAGGCGGCAGCATGGGAGCTGTTGTAGGCGAGACGATCGCCCGGGCCGTGGATCGCGCCCATGAAACCCGCCAGCCACTCATTATCGTGGCTGCGTCGGGCGGTGCTCGCATGATGGAAGGCATCGTGAGCCTGATGCAGCTCGCCAAGATCTCTGCCGCGCTGGCGCGGCTGGACGGGGCGCACATCCCCTTCATTTCCGTGCTTACCGACCCTACTACCGGCGGCGTGACTGCCAGTTTTGCGATGCTCGGCGACCTGAACGTGGGCGAGCCCGGCGCACTGATCGGTTTTGCTGGCCCCCGCGTCATCGAGCAGACCATTCGCCAGAAGCTGCCTGAGGGCTTTCAGCGCTCTGAATTCCTGCTGCAACACGGCTTCCTCGACGCCGTAGTTAGCCGCAAGGACCTGAAGAGCTATATCGAACGCGCGTTGGACTTCCTGCAGGTCGCGTAGGTTCTTGTGCGCTCGACAACCCTTTAAAATCAATCCATGTCCTACTCTGCCGCGGTGGAAGGGTTGTTTGCGCTTGCAGGCGAACTGCATTCCGCCCCCGGAGCGCCGCGCCGAAAATTCGACCTTAACGCGATGCGCGTTCTGACGGAGGCCCTGGGCTCGCCAGAGATTCGTTTTCCGTCTGTATTGATCGCGGGAACGAACGGCAAAGGTTCCACCTCGGCCACGCTGGCTTCAATTTTGCGCGCTGGCGGCTACCGCGTGGGGCTCTACACCTCGCCCCACCTGATGCGGGTGAATGAGCGCGTTCGAATCGACGAAAAAGACATATCCGATGATGATTTTGCCGCGTATTACTTCCGCGTGGACGACTGCGCGCGCAAGCTTGTAAGCGAGAGCCGCCTACAGTGGCATCCGAGTTTTTTTGAAACGATGACCGCACTCGCATTTCTGGCATTTGCCGATCGCGAGGTTGACATTGCCGTGCTGGAAGTGGGCATGGGCGGACGATTGGATGCTACCAACATCGTTGAGCCGCTGGTCTCCGTCATTACCGACATTTCGCTCGATCATACCGAGTGGCTCGGCTCAACCATCACCGAAATTGCTCGCGAAAAGGCCGGGATCATGCGACAGAATGGCGTCCTGGTCACTCTGCCGCAGCATCCTGAGGCCAATCAGGCAATCGGCGAGGCTGCCGTCGCGCTGAATGTGCGCGGCGTGAACGCGGCGGAATATGTTCCTTCGCGCGACGACAAAGAGCGCAACTATGAGTTGACGGTGCTGGACGAGAACGTGGAGATCGCCTCCCCGCTGGGCGGAGCACATCAGCAGCGAAATGTCGCGTTGGCGATCGCGGCAGCAGTTGAATTATGTAACAACCATGGTTACAAATTATCCGCTAAACAGATCGCGGAAGGAGTTCGTTCTACGCGGTGGCCTGGCCGGTTGGAGCGGTTCTCTCAAACGGGGCAGCCAGACATTTTGCTGGATGTAGCGCACAATCCGGCGGGAGCCTGGGCGCTTCGTTCAGCACTTTCTCATCTCGATCCGCAGCCGCGCGGCATGACGCTCGTGTTCGGTTGTCTCAACGACAAGGCCTTCACCGAGATGGCCCAAGTGCTGTTTCCCATGTTTGATTTGGTAGTTCTCACCGAAGTGCGTTCACCGCGCGCCGCGACCTTGGCCCAGTTGCAGGAGGCGGCGGGAGCGACTGGCGTATTGGCCAAGACGGCCGCTGATCCAAAGGGGGCTCTGAATTTGGCGATGGCACAGACTTCGCCCGACGGGCTGGTCGTGGTCGGAGGTTCGGTCTATCTTGCCGGCGAATTGCGCATCCTGCTGATGGAGGCGAACTCGTGAGGCCGACGATGTTGAGATGCCGACCCGATCCGCTTCCCCTGGGAGAGCGCATCGCCAATGTTTGCTGGCGAGCTCCGATGTTCTTTCTCGCGACGGCATTCTTCGGGAGCCTATCGTTGATCTCCTCCCTCTGGGACAAGCCGGGGAGCTTGCAGCACCGCATTGCCCAGCGCTGGGGCCGGGCTGTGACCCGTATCAGTGGCGCCAGATTGAAGGTCTTGAACGGTGACCGGTTGGACGGGCGTGTGGCTGTATACTGTTCAAATCATTTATCTTACGCCGACACACCAGTGCTGTTTGGGGTTTTGCCGTTCCAGTTTCGGATTGTCGCGAGGCATGAACTCTTTCGGCTGCCCTTTATCGGTTGGCACCTTACGCGCTCAGGGCAGGTCCCGGTCAATGTGTCGAACCCGCGTGCTTCCATCTCGAGCCTCAGCAGTGCCGTCAAAACGTTGAGATCGGGCATGCCGGTGTTCATTTTCCCTGAAGGTGGCCGCACCGAAACCGGGCATGTGGAAGATTTTCTTAACGGCCCAGCCTTTATGGCGATCCGCGCCAGCGTTCCGATTATCCCAATGGCGCTGATCGGAACGCATGAGCTACTGCCGATCCACTCAGCGCAATTCCATCCAGTCCCGGTAACACTGGCGGTCGGCGAGCCGATCGAAACCTGCGAGTACTCCCTTAAGCAGATTGACGAACTAACAGAGCGCGTGCGGGAGGCAATCAGCCGCCTATACTATGAGCACTCCTATCTGAAGCCGCCCGTGCCTGTTGGCGATCCTGAAAGCGCTGAGAAATGCCAATGAAACAGCCGAGAATCGCAATTCCTGAGCCAACGTCGACCGACGCTGCCTACAACGACCGCTCATGGCCCCAATATGCCGAGGCGGTAGCGCAATCAGGGGGAATCGCAGTCAAAGTACCGCTGTCAGCCACACAGGCGGAAGCCGCAAGAATCGCCGCGTCCTGCGAAGGCGTGCTGCTTCCCGGAAGCGGCGCGGACGTGGATCCGCAAAAATACGGGCAGGAGCGGATCCCTGAATGCGGACGGGCTGATCCTGCCCGCGAGGCTGT
Organism: Acidobacteriaceae bacterium; assembly: GCA_035945555.1. Lineage (GTDB taxonomy): Bacteria > Acidobacteriota > Terriglobia > Terriglobales > Acidobacteriaceae > Silvibacterium. Next base: position 7,952 of record DASZAG010000153.1, on the reverse strand, counting down.
GGATGAGTTATTGATGCAGGATGCAGCAAACCTGCACAAACCGCTCTTTGGCATCTGCTACGGTTTCCAGGCCTGGAATGTTTGGCGTGGCGGCGCTCTGATTCAGGACCTTAAGACGGAAGTGAATCACAAACCCGGGCGGGAAGTCCGGGAAGCACACCGGGTGCTGGTGGACGGCGGCTCCCGCATTGCGGCGATTACAAAGGCGGACGAGCTAAGCGTAAACAGCAGCCACCATCAGGGGTTGGAGCGCCCCGGCGACGGCTTATCGGTCGCGGCTCGAAGTTCGCAAGACGGCCTTATCGAAGCCGTAGAGGGTGTCGGAGAGCAATTTGTGATCGCGGTCCAGTGGCATCCGGAACGAAGTTTCGATTACGACGCTCCTTCGAGAGCCCTGTTTCATGCGTTCATCGAAGCTGCATCGGAGTGGCGGCCACGCGAAATTCGGGAGTCGATCGCGTTTTGAGCTTCCCAGCGCTGGAGCAGGCGATTCGTGACGCCGGGCTTGAGCCAGTGCCCGAAGACGCCGCTCAAAAGTTCCAACTTTATCTTGACCTACTGCTGAAGTGGAATTCCAAGCTGAATCTGACCGCAATTCGGGATCCGCAGTCGATCCTCCGGCGCCATTTCATCGAATGTATCCAATGTGCGCAGGCTCTGCCCGTGTCGGGCAACGGGGCGACGCTCTTGGATTTCGGCTCCGGAGCCGGACTGCCGGGTATTCCCATTGCGATCTGCCGCCCAGAGTTGCAGGTGACTTTGGCAGAGTCACAACGCAAGAAGTCGGCCTTCTTGCGGGAGGTCGTCCGGTCACTTGGCTTGCGCGCAGAGGTCTTCGACGGACGGGTTGAGGATATTGTCCCGGAGCGAGTCTTTGATTTCGTGACACTTCGAGCCGTGGACCATATGGCGGAGGCGTGCCGAATCGGGGTTGCGCGCGTCCGCCCAGACGGCTGGATTGTGGCTTTCATTACAGAAAAATCGAGAGCCATCCTGGAAAAGGCACTCCCAGGGGTGGCTTGGGGAGCAGAGCTGGTGCCTTTTGGCATGGATCACGGCATCATTGCGATGGGGAAGCGCACAACCCAAAATGTTCCATGTGGAACATCATCTCTGTAATCGTCCGCAATAGCTCTTGAGAAAGCTAATGTTCCATGTGGAACATTCCACGTTTTCCACCGCGAGGCTCCCAACGGTGGAAGCGCCATTCACGCAATATTCATCTTTTAACATAGCTTTTTCAATAATTTGCGCTATATCTCAAGATACTCCTCGAGATTCTTCCACAGATGCGGACGCGTTCTGCACAGGCGAAATCATTTGCTTGTCCGTCCCGCGTTCAATAGTCTTGATTGTTCATGGCAATCGTTCTAGCTGTTGTGAACCAGAAGGGCGGGGTGGGAAAGACCACCACCGCCATCAACCTTTCGGCTGCGCTCGCCCTCGAAGGGCTGAAAACCCTGTTGATTGACTGCGACCCACAGGCCAATTCCACAGGAGGATATGGCTTTCCCCGCGATGACGAACGGAAATCCACTTACGAAGTCCTCACCGGGGACTGTAAGCTCGCCGATGCTGTCCTTCCCACCGAAATCGAAACTCTTTCTCTCGTGCCTTCGAGCAAGAACCTCATTGGAGCTAACGTCGAGCTGATCCAAAACGAGCGCCGCGCCTTTCAGTTGCGCGATGGACTAGAACCCAATCGTCAGAATTACGACTTCGTAGTGCTGGATTGCCCTCCGGCGCTCGATCTGCTAACCCTGAATGCGCTGGTAGCGGCCGACCGACTGCTCGTTCCTATGCAGGCCGAGTATTTCGCCCTCGAGGGCATCAGTGAGCTGGTCCACACGCTTGAGCGGGTTCGCGGAGCCTTCAACCCGAAACTCGAAATCGAAGGCGTGCTGTTAACCATGTACGATGACCGCACCAACCTGGCTCAGCAGGTCACCGAAAATCTACGAAATTTCTTCAAAGACAAGCTTTTCAAAACCGTGATCCCCCGCAATGTCCGCCTCGCGGAGGCCCCCAGCTATGGAAAGCCAGTCATGCTGTATGACCCGCGCTCGAGGGGAGCCGAAAGCTACCGCGATCTGGCGGACGAGCTGCTGGCGCGAAATAAAGTCGAAAGCCCCCGCTCAAAAGATCGAAAAAAGGCGGCGGCAAATCGGGCTAAGGTCAATGTACGGTTCTGGCCCTACAACAACTGACGAGCAAAGAGGAAGAGGGAAGCCTGACATGGCAAACACGACGATGGAACCACCAAAAAGAAAGGCGCTGGGACGCGGGCTCGAGTCCTTGTTGCCGAGAGTATCAGCCGTAGTAGCGGAGACTTCCCAGGAAAAGCCGGCGGTTGCTGAAGGTACGCCGCGTGAGATTCCAGTTGATTCGATCGACCGCAACCCTTACCAAACCCGCACACGCTTTGATGAAGCGGCTCTCGGTGAGCTCGCAGCTTCGATCGCTGCAACCGGAGTAGTACAGCCGATTCTTGTTCGGACGCAGCCGGATGGCCGATTCCAATTGATCGTGGGCGAACGCCGACTGCTGGCTTCGAAGAAGGCTGGCAAAGAGACGATCCCGGCGATTCTTCGCCAGGTATCCAACGAGCAGGCGATGGAGATCACCATCGTCGAAAACCTTCAACGAACCGACCTGAACCCGATGGAACAGGCGCGAGCCTTTGATCGCCTGGCACGAGAGTTCAAGCTTACCCAGGAGCAGATGGCGCAGCGAACGGGCAAAGACCGCGCTTCGGTCGCAAATTTTCTCAGGCTTCTCCGGCTTCCTTCCGAGGTTCAGGCAAAAGTTGAAGGTGGCGAGTTGACATTCGGCCATGCTCGCGCTCTTCTGGCTCTCGAAAATCCAGAGACGATTCTGAAGGCAGCCCAAAAGGTGATCGCGCTCTCCATGTCGGTGAGACAGACGGAGAGCTATGTTCAGGGCCTCACCAATCCCGAAAAACACAAAGACGAACAAAAGGTGAAGGAACCGCTGGATCCGAACGTCAGGGAAGCTCGCGATCTGCTCCAGCGGGCTCTAGGACTTAAGGTCACCATCGAAGATCGCAAGGGCAAGGGCAAGGTCATAATTGAGTACGCCAGCCTCTCAGACTTCGATGGGTTGCTGCAGACAATTGAGGCCGCGAGACGCGCCTGACTAATACTTTAAGTCTTTTACTTACTATGAGATACCAAACAGAAACCATTCATGGATGACCTTTCGCAACTGCTCACTGAGGCCCGCAATCCGGCCACCGAAGATCTGGATGAACTGACATCGCTGGAGTTGGTTCAAACCTTACACGCCTGCGATCACGAGGCGGTGGCCGCCGTTACGGCAGAATTGCCCAGGATCGCACGGGCCGTGGATGGCATTGTCTCGCGACTTGAGGAGGGTGGCCGCCTTTTTTATCTGGGTGCCGGAACATCGGGCCGGCTCGGCGTTCTGGACGCTTCCGAATGCCCGCCGACCTACAATACGCCTCCCGAAATGGTCCAGGGCATCATTGCTGGTGGCGATATCGCCTTGCGAAACTCAATCGAACGAGCCGAAGATGATCCCGAACAAGGTCTTCATGATTTGCAGGAGCGCGGATTCTCCGGCAAGGACGCGCTTGTCGGAATCGCGGCAAGCGGCCGCACTCCCTATGTTCTGGGCGGCATCGAGTATGGACGGAAGCTTGGCGCGCTCACCATCGGCCTAAGTTGCGTGCCTGGCTCTCCGGTATCCCGAATTGCCGAGCTGGCAATTACTCCCGCAACCGGCCCAGAGCCCGTCACAGGTTCCACTCGCATGAAGGCGGGCACCGCAACCAAGCTGGTGCTGAACATGCTTTCCACTGGCGTGATGGTCCGGCTCGGTTATGTGTTTGGAAATTTGATGGTTCACGTGCAGCCCACAAATGAAAAGCTGCGCGACCGCGCCACTCGAATTATTGCGACCGTAACGGGACAGGAATACGATCGGGCCGGAGCGCTTCTCCAGCAGGCGGGTGCGGTGAATACCGCCATCATCATGGGTAAACTTGGAGTCGATCGAGAAGCGGCCGAAGGAAAGCTAAGGGCAGCAGGAGGCCGTTTGCGCCAGGCGCTGAAGGACTCTATTCCTGACCACATGCGGAAGAGCGCAAAATAAGAGACGACAGCACGAGAGAGCAGCACAATGAAGGCGACTCAATTTGAATGGCGGTTTAGGCTCTGGATCAGCTTCGTTCTCTGTGTTACGGGCTTCTGGTCCCCTTGGCTACGATACGGCCGCCTTGCAGCGCCGCTCACCACTACGCGCCTTGAAATTGCTGGAGAGCTCTCGCGCTGGGTTACGTTGCAAACCGCCTCAGACGCCATCACGCTGGCGGCGATTCTTCTTGCCGCTCTCGGGGCGACAGTGCGAATTTGGGGAACGGCGCGCGCAGGCCGAGCTCCAAATCGATTGGATTATCTTGGCGATCTGCTTTTCGCAATCGCCGCGGCAGTCTTCATGCCTCCTTCGGGGGCGGCTGTTTTTCTCCTGCTGACTATTGTGCAGTTGTCGCGACTTACTTTCCTGGCGCGTCCGGCGGCGCAGATGGCACAACCGCGGTTGGGCCACGCCATTCTCGCTGAAGCCTTCTACATCGCCATCACTATTTGTTTCGCCGCATTGGCGTGGAGTTACAATCCCACTCTGCTCATACAGTCTTTGCTCATCTGCTTTGGGGTTTCACTGATAACCCGGGCGTTTGTGCAGCAAACTGCTTGAGAAAAGAAAAGGGGAGACGAGCCTCAATTCCGTCTCCCTCTCCCTATTAGTTTTTGCCGCGTGCGATCCCTTACGGCGGCGGCTGCCGGATACCGAACTACTACTTCTTTGGAGGTGCGATGGTGTCCTTCGCGGCCTTCGCCACGCGGAACTTCACCACGGTCTTGGCCTTGATCTTGATCTGCTCGCCGGTTTGCGGATTGCGTCCGATGCGGGCTTTGCGCTCGGCCTTCACCAGACGGCCCAGGCCGGGGATCACGAAGACGCCGTTCTTCTTGGTTTCCTTGATCGCGGTCTCCGCGAGCAGGTCGAGGAACGCCGCCGATTGCTTGTTGGTCAATTCGAGCTTCTCCGCCATGTGGCGAACAAGAGCGGTCTTGGTAAGTGCTGTTGCCATTCTTTTATTTCCTCCTGTTTCGGTTGTGCTTGAACCGGGCGAATGGCCCTGTCCATCGCCGCAAGGTCTATCCTCTCCGCATCTCCACTTCAGCCGGGACCTCGCAGCCGCAGCCGGGAAGCCCTGTGTTTATGCGGGTCCGAGAGAACCCACCGCCGTTAACCTTGCGTCTTTTGCGCGGCTTTGTCAACACTAAAAGCCCGGTTTCCACAGGTTTTTTGCGGTTTTATTAGGTTTTTCCCGGTATTTGCCCCCTTTTGAAGCGATGAAGTCTCAAAATAGCCCAAAAATCGGCTTTTTTCTTGGCTGAGCAGCACGTAATAGCGGCGCATTCAAGAAATCCACCAGCGGCGCCGCCAGCCGAAAATACTCCTCTACCAGCGCCGGCAATTTCGCATTGAGAGCTTTAGTTGCCGGAAGCGTTGCGATTACACCCCATTGCCGCCACTTGATCCACTCGCTTGCCGGATGATCGGCTGGAAAGCCCTTCGGCGGCCGCGTAAGCGATTGAGGATCGTGCGTGGTGAATTTGGTGCGCAGCTTTCTGTTCTCAAACAGCCGCCGAAAGTCCCCATGATGCTCCAGCAGGTGTGTTCGAATAGCGAATAGCTGCTCCTTGGGTGGCATGTAGAGACCAGCCGCGATGATCAGTTCTGTAGGGCTGATATGCATGTAATAGCCGCCCCCCGAGGTCTTCTCCAGGCCGTTGCGCGTCCACCATGCAGCCAGGTTCGTCTTATAAGGCGTTTTGTCGGCGGAGAATCGTGTGTCGCGGTAAATGCGCAGCATGCATTTTTGCGGAGACCGCAAATGGTCCGGCGCATAGTCCTCCATGCTGTGCATTACACGCTCGATCAGCGCCAGCATCGGCCGCTTCAGCTCGCGCTCATACACCTCTCGCCGCGCCTCGAACCACTCGCGGCGATTGTTACGCTTAAGCTTGCGTAGAAATTCGATGGCCTCGGGTGCGAAGTATGGCCGTGCGGAGGCGGAGCCTTTTTCCTTTGCGGGAGTCACTGTGACATTGTACGAAGTGTCAGCGAGGAAATCTCGCCAGGCTTAAGGCTTGAGCAGCAGCCGCACAAGCTCATTACTAGTTAGGCCGCGATACCGGTAATAAAGGCTTCCAGATGCCGGATCGTCTCTTGCTGCTCGGTGATGATCCAGTTCACCAAGTCACCAATCGAGACCATTCCGACGATCGCGCCGCCTTCCAGGACAGGAAGGTGCCGAATGCGCTCCTCCGTAATGATGCGCATGCAATCGCTGACGGAGTGCTGCAGTGAGACAAAGGTCACAGGAGAGGTCATGATCTCGCTGACAGCGGTGGATTTGGATGACTTCTCCTGGAGAATGATCTTACGAGCGTAATCTCGTTCGGAGATGATGCCCACCAGCCGGCCCTGGTCCGTCACAAGCAAAGCGCCCACTCGCTTCTCCGCCATCAGCTTGATGGCTTCATATACCGAGGCCGTCGGAGAAGTAGACCAGACTTGCCCCGTCTTTCGCTTTAGCAACGGGCCGATCGTTGTATCCAGATCGCTCATAGACGTTCTCCCAGGACTCCGCATAATACTGCGCGCATATGGCAGCGTCAAATAAGAAACACGATCAGGCATTTTTGATGCTCGGACGAAGGCAATTCAATGAATTAGCGGATGACTTTGAGCGCGGCGCGGAAGAGTCCGTCAAAGTCTTTGCCTAGTGATTTGTCCTTTTCAACGGCAGCCTCAATGGCCTTCTGCGCGGCGGGACGTTGGTAGCCGAGGTTTGTCAGGGCGGACAGCACGTCTTCCGCTGCGGGTCCGGCAGAGACGACTGCCGCCGGCGCGACGGCCATGTCTTCGAGCTTGTCCTTCAGCTCCACCACCAGGCGTTCGGCAAGCTTCTTGCCCACTCCGGGAATATGCGTAAGGGTGGCATGGTCCTGTGCGCGGATCGCATTGACGGTGCGCTCGGGACTGAGTCCGCTGAGAATGGTGACGGCGAGGCGGGGGCCGACTCCCGAAACGGTGATGAGCCGTTCAAAGAGCCGCTTTTCCTTCAGATCGAGAAAACCGTAGAGCGCGAGGATGTCCTCACGCACCTGCGTGTAGATGTGTAGCGAGACTTCTGCGCCTTCAGCGGGCAAGGCTGTGAAGGTCGGAATGCTAATGATGACCTCGTAACCAACTCCGGCGGCCTCGACAATGGCATGGCCGGGGGTTTTGGAGAACAGGCGTCCGCGCAGGTGGGCGATCATCTTGGCTAAGACCGTCGCCTATATCGAATTTCAAACTCATATCCCGCGTTGGTTGGGAAAAGCGAAGCCACATGGCGCAAGCGCTCGGCCAGTGCGGGCGCCGCAAGCAGCGGATACTCGCGCTCCTTCAAGTCCATGTAGTCGAAGTCCAGTGTGAGCGCGAGCATATATATAGCCACTGCATCCGAGAACGCTGCTTCGAAATAACTGGAGCGTGCCTTTTCATCGCTGGCGTCGTTTTCCAGCGCGCGACGCCGATCGTCAGAGGCATCCTGGCTGGTTTCGCCGCGGGTATCCGCCTTGGCCTGCGACCACACAAGATCGGAAAAACTGGACGGAACTCCGACGGCATCAACAAAATGGTGGCCGACATTGATGAAGTATTCAAAGGCCAGCGCAAAGCGGTCCTGCATGATGCGCGTGGAAATGAAGATGCAATCAGAACCGCCGAGCTTCGCGTTGCGATGGCAGATGGCGCGGTCGGCCAAGTCCGTCGAGTATCCATCCGCGATCGCCGGCTCGTCCCCCTCGCTTAAAGTAAGCGGCACAAAATAATAGGCGCGGCGCGCAAGAGCG
>DASZAG010000152.1:0-54497 GCA_035945555.1 Acidobacteriaceae bacterium | reverse complement strand
GTGATGCCGGGCGACAACATCGCGCTGGAGATCGATCTTCACACGCCGGTGGCGATGGAGAAGGGCCTTCGGTTCGCGATCCGCGAAGGCGGACGCACGGTAGGCGCCGGAACCATCACCGAGATCCTGCAGTAGGGTCTCGCCCGTCCAGGCGTACGCGCCCTAAAGGGCGCAAGCGAGTCAGCAAATCAGCGGGTTTTCGAGCGAGAACCCGCTGATTTGCAGAAAGAATTTTTGTTCGGACAGGAGTCTGGACAATCATTTAGGATAAAAAGATGCGTGAAATTGTGACATTGCAGTGTCCGGAGTGCAAGGAGCGGAATTACTCGACGACGAAGAACAAAAAGACGACCACTGGCCGTCTGGAGTTCTCGAAGTTTTGCAAGCGCTGCCGCAAGCACACCGCACACAAAGAGACGAAATAGCTTAAGAGCTATTGGGTAGTAACAGGGGCGTAAGCTCAACGGTTAAACTGTCGGTCTCCAAAACCGAACTTGGGGGTTCGAATCCCTCCGCCCCTGCCAGTAGTACGAAGAGACGTAGTTTGGAACGGCGACCTGAAACAGGCGCCGGAGGAGCGGGGCAACATGCCCGTAGCAGAGAAAAAATCCATGGCGAAAGCAGCACAACTGCCTAACGACACCGCCGGACCTAATCGCGTATCGAGCTTGATGACGCGCACCACGGATTTCCTGAAAGACGTGCGCAGCGAGATGCGGAAGGTGGTTACGCCCGCATGGCCCGAGGTGCGAAGCACAACCATAGTCGTCCTTGTGACCGTATTCGCTTTTGCGGCGTTCTTTTATGTAGTGGATTCGGTACTGGACCACGCGATGCGTACCTTGCTGCACTGGTTGGGTGGGATCTAAAGGTGCGCCACTGAGGACTGGATGACAGACGAAATTCAAAACGACAACATCGCCGAGACCCAGCAGGCCGCGGCGGAAAAGACCGAACAGGCCCAAGGCGAACAACTAGGGCCGTCGGCCAATGAGCAGTTCAAGTGGTACATCATTCACGCCTACTCGGGATTCGAGCGCAAGGTGCGCGAGTCCATCGAGAGCCGCGTTCAGGCTTTCGGGCTGCAGAATCGCATTGGTCGCGTCATGATTCCTACCGAGCCGGTCACTGAAATCGTCAACGGCAAAAAGCGCACGGTGGAGCGGGTCTTCCTGCCCGGATACGTTCTCGTGGAGATGGACCTCGACAATGACCTCTGGCACGTCATCAAGAACACGCCGCGGGTCACAGGATTTCTGGGGACAGGCGACAAGCCGGTAGCGCTGAGTGAGGCGGAAGTTAGCTCGATCCTCTTCCGCAGTGAGGTCTCGAAGGAGAGGCCGCGGCTCAAAATTAAGTTTGAGAAGAACGAGTCAGTGCGGATCACTGAAGGTCCCTTCGCGAATTTCAACGGCATCGTGGATGAAGTCAATGAAGACCGCGAGACCGTGAAAGTTATGGTCACCATTTTCGGGCGCTCCACTCCTGTGGAACTGGAATTTGGGAAGGTTGAGAAAGTGGAGTAGTTAGGCAGCCAGGCAAACGCTGCCACAAAAAGGATTAGGAAGAGATTTCAGGTAATGGCTATTAGCTAGAGGCTGATAGCTCGAAAGGTTTTTAGAATGCCACCGACAAAGAAAGTACAAACCCAGGTAAAACTCCAGATTGAAGCGGCCAAGGCCACTCCGGCTCCGCCAGTTGGGCCGGCTCTCGGCCAAGCGCAGGTCAATATCATGGAGTTCTGCAAACAATTCAATGCGCGGACGCAGGGCAAAGATCTCGCGGGGCTCATCATTCCGGTCGTTATCACTGTCTATGTGGATCGCAGCTTCACCTTCGTCACCAAGACGCCGCCCGCGGCTGTCCTTTTGAAAAAGGCAGCGAACCTGGCCAAGGGCTCTGGCGTTCCCAACAAGACAAAGGTTGGAACTGTGACGGAGAAACAGGTAATGGAGATCGCCAAGCAGAAGATGCCCGACTTGAACGCCGCCTCCATTGAGGCTGCTGTCAAGAGCATCAAGGGTACGGCGCGCTCGATGGGCGTTGACGTCGTCGCGTAAATTGCTGATTGTGGCTTGGCCACCAGTTTCAATGTGCGAATCTCGATCCCGCCGGGATCGAGATTCCTATTTTGCGAGAGGTTTGACCGACCACTGATGGAATTCGTTGACCTCAAAGCCCAGTACAAGACGATCAAGTCCAGTGTGGACGCCCGCATCCATGCTGTTCTTGATCATGGGCAGTTCATCCTCGGACCCGAAGTTGACGCGCTCGAATCAGAGTTGGCGGCTCGCACCGGCAGCAGGTATTGCATATCCTGCGCGAGCGGCACGGACGCGCTTCTCATCGCGCTTATGGCTCTTGGTATCGGCCCCGGTGATGAAGTAATTACTTCTCCGTTCACTTTCGTCGCTACAGTCGAGATGATCGCGCTTCTCGGTGCAACTCCGGTCTTTGCGGACATTGATCCACATACCTTGAACCTTGACCCGGCCCGCATCGCTGCAGCCGTTACAGCGCGAACACGCGCCATCCTGCCGGTTGCGCTCTATGGGCAGTGTGCGGATATGGATGCCATTCTGGAAGCAGCCGGTGATCTTCCGGTAATTGAAGACGCCGCGCAAAGCCTCGGCGCAACCTACAAAGGCCGGGCTTCATGCAACCTGAGCGCTATCGGCTGCACCAGTTTTTTTCCATCAAAACCACTCGGCTGCTATGGAGACGGCGGAGCCTGCTTCACCAACGATGACCAACTTGCAGCTGCTATGCTCGAAGTCCGCAACCATGGCCAGTCTGGGCGATATCATCATGTGCGGCTCGGCCTGAATGGCCGTCTGGACACGATCCAGGCAGCGGTTCTCCTTTCCAAACTCGAGGTCTTTGACCGCGAATTGCAGCTACGCGAGCAGGTCGCTGCGCGTTATAACGAGCGCTTGAACGGCCTAGTGGAGACGCCGCACCTAGCTGAGGGGAATCGTAGCGTGTATGCGCAGTACACAATTGAGCTAGACAATCGTGATTGTGTTGCGTCTACCCTCAAGCAACAGGGCATTCCGACTGCTGTGCATTATCCTATGCCCGCACACCTGCAGCCTGCTTTTCGAGGCCTTGGATACCCCGAAGGGAGGTTCCCCATTGCGGAGCGCGCTGCTAAGCGGGTGCTGAGCTTGCCGATGCATCCCTACCTCGGTATTGCGGACCAGGATAGGGTGTGCGACACGCTGAAGCGCGCGGTAGTGCATTTTCTCGACTAAGGAATGCAAATCAGGCATTCTATGAAAGGTCGTTCAGTATCTCGCGAGGCTGATGGGCCTGCGTCCGGTATCCTGCCGTATTTTCCCCTAAGAGGTTCACGGTCAATCTATGAGTCAGCAAGCTGTAATTGCGGTAGTGGGTTCGGGCTATGTGGGGCTGGTTTCGGCTGCGTGCTTTGCCGAAATTGGCCATCATGTCATCTGTGTCGACAATGATGAGGAGAAGGTCCAGCTTCTAAAGGATGGAGGAATCCCCATCCACGAAGAGTACCTGCCGGAAATATTGGCGCGGCATCGTCGCGGCAACATTGAATTCAGCAGTGATCTTCAGGCTGCGACGAAGCGAGCTCAGCTTATTTTCATCGCGGTTGGCACGCCGCAGTCTGACGGAGGCGATGCCGATCTCTCCTATGTCGACGCGGTTGCGAGTGCCATTGCACGGTCGATCGATGACTATAAAGTAATTGTCGAGAAAAGCACGGTACCGGTTTACACCAATGAGTGGATTACGCGCATCCTTGAGCGAAACGGCGCCTCAAAGGACAGCTTCGATGTGGTTTCGAATCCCGAATTTCTGCGCGAGGGAACAGCCGTCAGCGATTTCCTGCATCCGAACCGGATCGTCATCGGCGTCGAGAACGAGCGTGCAGCGAAGCTTATGCGGCAAATATACGAGCCGCTGACCTCTGGCGAGTACTATGATCTGCCATACGCAGTCCCAGGCAGCCGCACCTCGACGACTCCGCCGCCGATTCTCAAAATGTCAACGCGAGCGGCTGAGATCACAAAGCACGCCACCAATGCATTTCTCGCCATGAAGATCTCATTCATCAATGCCGTTGCGAATATTTGCGATGCGGCCGGAGTAAATGTCGAAGAAGTTGCCGAGGGCGTCGGCATGGACGAACGCATTGGGCCGAAGTTTCTGCGTGCCGGCATTGGATATGGCGGTTCCTGCTTCCCGAAAGACGTAGCTGCGTTTCGCTGGGTGGCGGAGCAGCTTGGCCAGCAATTTGATCTGTTGGCGGAAGTCGAGAAAATCAATAGCCACCAGAAGACGCTCTTCTTCCGGAAAATCCGCTCGGCCCTGTGGACGCTTCGTGGTAAGGAATTGGCTGTGTTTGGGCTTGCTTTCAAGGGTGGGACGGATGATATTCGAGAATCTCCCGCCATAGATATAGTGCAAATGCTCTTGAAAGAGGGCTGCCAAGTCGCATTGTTTGATCCTGCGGCAATGGAGCGCGCCAAGGCAGTACTTCCACCCGGGTCCCAGGTACGGTATGCATCCGATATGTACGAGGCAGCGCAGGATGCTCATGCCGCGCTGATCTTGAGTGACTGGCAGGAGTTCGCGTCTGTCGATCTGGATCGGCTGCGCAAGGCTCTGCGACATCCTATCGTGATCGACGGCAGGAACCTGTTTGATCCCGAAACCATGAGCAACAAAGGATTTAGCTATTTCAGTGTTGGGCGACCCGCTCCCGCTGTTGGTGCGAGAACATTGAAGACTCCTTAGCGGAAAGGTGAGGACGGATTGGCTCAAGAGACCGTACTGGTAAGCGGCGCGGCGGGTTTCCTCGGCTCTCATCTTTGCGAGGCTATTATCGCCAACGGCGATCGTGTGATCGGGATCGACAATTTTGCCACCGGCAACTCGGCAAATCTGACTGATTTACACAAATCAGCTGAATTTCGCTTCATCGAGCACGATATTTGTGAGCCGCTGCAACTGGATGGAATCAGCTACATATTCAACTTCGCGTCTCCAGCCAGCCCTGCGGAATATGGCCGCCTTGGCCCTGAAACCTTGAAGGTTGGTTCCTACGGGACCCTCAACCTGTTGGAATTAGCCCGCAACTCCGGCGCGAAATTTCTTCAGGCGTCTACATCGGAGTGCTATGGGGATCCGGAAGTCCACCCGCAGCCCGAAACCTACTGGGGGCATGTAAACCCAATCGGCCCACGTTCGGTCTATGACGAATCCAAGCGCTTTTCTGAGGCCGCTGTTGTGGCATATCACCGCTATTATGGCGTGGACACGCGCATTGCCCGCATCTTCAACACCTACGGGCCGCGCCTCCAACCGACCGACGGACGAGTGATCTCCAATCTCATGATGGGGGCCCTTCGAGGCGAAGATCTCACCATCTTTGGCGATGGATCGCAAACGCGCAGTTTTTGTTACGTTTCAGACTTGATTGATGGCATTATTCGACTCTCGAAATTTGAAGAGCATTTGCCTGTCAATATTGGCAATCCCGACGAGTGGACAATCATGGAGTGCGCGCGCGCGGTTCTGGCCGTGACCGGATCGCGCAGCGGAATTCGATATGAACCGCTACCCGTGGATGATCCTGCGCGGCGCAAGCCCGACATAACCAAAGCGAAAGCGATCCTGGGGTGGTCGCCAAAAATCTCTCTTCGCGAAGGGCTATGCCTTTCTCTCGGCTACTTTCAGAAACGCGTTACAGAAATGGCCGAATCGGGCCTATAGATCACTCAAACTTCAGATTCACTTTCCCAAAGTTGGAAAAGCCAACTTCCACCTGAGAGCCCGATCTTGCGGATGTTTTTCCGGACCAGCTTCCGGTCGTGATCCACTGTCCCGCTTGCAGGCCGCCGGTTCGATAGCTGCCCTCATTCGCAAGCCAAATTACAAGTCGAAGCAAATCGGTGCCTGCGGAGTTGGAGGCCTTGCCTTCAAATCTCCGATCTCCGTCAACAACCACTTCCACGCTTTCTTCGGCCAAGTTCAGGTTCTTCCAATTTGGCACGGCGGCCCCATGTGCGAAGCCTCCATTCATCTGCAAATCTCCGATCATCGAAAGTCGGTCAACCTTGTCAGGATCACGGAACGCGGATTCCAGCATTTCGATGGCAGGGTGTGCGCTGGCGATGGCGTCGCCCACCTCCTCACGTGAGTAGGGGGTCGTTCGGGGCGGTAGGTCCTCGCCCAGTAGAAACGCGATTTCTGCCTCAACGCCGCGCAGGCGCCTGAATGAAGCAGAAACGCAATCGCCAGAATGTGCGTAACCACCCCAGAGTGGCATGGGCGAGAAGAGCGGCGTGGCGTCAGGCGAGGGCGCGCCGATTTTCCATCCGCCGATTGGGCCTATGGACTTTCCCGATTCCTTAATGTTGGGGCTTACGCTCAGGGCCATAATGTCCTGCAGAGCATATGCTTCATCGAGATTGCTGGGTCGCAATTTTTGCGGCAATTCGTGAATTGGTGCGACCTCGCGGCGCGCTTTAAGCAGAATCTCCGCAGCCTGGTGCATGCGGTTGTTATCCAGCCCTGACAGCTTGTGCTTCGCTGCGCTTGTAGACATCGTTTCCACGCTCCCGTCGTTTTGTACGACAATGGCTTTGAAGGACAACTGACGCCGCTGGTTTCCCGGACCGCGAAATCCGCCACCGGCCGTTCCGCGTACTGTAACCAGAGCGTACGGAAATAAGTCCAACGGTCAGGACTCAGAAAAGCAGGCTCCAGCATGTTGATCCGAAAATCCAACTCCGACGGTATCACTTCTTCCGAGATCACACCTCGCTCCGCGTACATGAACCGCAGGGCATTCATGGCGGCTGGCGCAGTGGGAGCAGTGGCGCTGGCGGCGGATCCTGTGGCGCACTTGCTGCGTCCCAAGACCGTCCAAGCGGACACTAAGCTCGCCACAGTTCCCAGCCCACTTTCCACTAAGGGGCTGCCACTCACATCGTTTTACGACATTACCCATTACAACAACTTCTATGAGTTCGGTACGAACAAGGATGATCCTGCAAACCACGCAGGCAGTCTGCGCACGCGGCCCTGGAGCATTCACGTAGAAGGCGAGGTAAAGCAAAAGAAGACCTTCGATATTGACGACCTGATGAAGCTGCGCCCACTGGAAGACCGGGTCTACCGGTTCCGGTGCGTTGAGGCGTGGAGCATGGTGATTCCGTGGATCGGCTACTCGCTCTCGGAGTTCATTAAGCAATGCGACCCGCTGCCCTCGGCCAAGTTTGTTCAGTTCCTCTCGCTCGACAATCCCAGCGAGGAGCCCGGCATTACTTCGGTCAACCTCGACTGGCCTTACTCCGAAGGCTTGCGCATGGATGAAGCCATGCATCCGCTCACGCTGCTGACTTTCGGCATGTACGGTCAGGTGTTGCCCAATCAGGACGGCGCACCGGTGCGGGTGGTGGTGCCCTGGAAGTACGGATTCAAGTCCGCGAAGTCGATTGTGAAGGTGCGCTTTGTAAAGAAGGAGCCCCACACCACATGGAACGACATGGCCCCGAATGAGTATGGCTTCTACTCTAACGTGAATCCCAATGTGAACCACCCACGATGGAGCCAGAAAACAGAGCGTGTCATCGGTGCTCCCATTTGGAAGCAGCGACAGCCCACGCTGATGTTCAACGGCTATGGCGACCAAGTTGCGAGCATGTATTCGGGAATGGACTTGAAAAAGAATTATTAGCTAATAGCCATCAGGGATTGCACTTGTCTAATCGCGTCATGATCTTCCTTAAGGTCCTGGTTCATGTTGCGTGCCTCGCTCCGATTGCGTGGCTGGTGGCGCGCGGGTTCCAGAACAATCTTGGTCCAGATCCCACTCACACCGTCACGTTCTTCACCGGGCACGGAACGTTGCGGCTGCTGGTCATTACTCTGGCCATTTCGCCCATTCGCAAACTGATCCCGAAGCTGGCCTGGATCATCCGGTTTCGCCGGATGCTGGGGCTGTACGCCTTCTTCTATGGCTGCCTTCACTTGATGACCTACGTATGGCTCTATGCCGGCTTTAGTTGGGCAGCCATGGTTGATGACATCAGCCAGCGACGGTTCATTACCGCCGGGCTGGCTGCCTGGGTACTAATGGTTCCGCTGGCTCTGACATCAACGGCATGGTCGATTCGGAAACTGGGCGGCAGGAACTGGCAGCGGCTGCACTGGCTAATCTACCTGGCGGCGATTGCAGGGGTAGTCCACTACTGGTGGGGCGTGAAGCAGGGCGACCGAACCCCTATGGAGATCACAGTGACGCTGGCGATTGTCTTAGCCGCGAGGCCAGTGGTCGCATGGGTGCGGCTCCGGATGGCAGCGGGTCAGAGAGTGCGATCAAGTTTGTAGTTCATACAAATTATTGAACTTACAGAATCTAGTTCTCTGGTTGTAGCGTGAATCGTCGAAACTATGTCCAGGTCTCAGTGAAGGGCAGTTTCAAGAACGAATCGAAGAAAACGATCCCCTCATTTTGCTACTAATTTGATTCCAAAGAACTTTTCTGATGGAAAATATTGCAAATATATGAAAATGGGTGCTTTACAGCTAAATATTTGAAAACAAACGCGGGCCAGCCGCGCCACAAACCCTGCCCCCATATTTTTATTGTAGCGAATCTGCAAAACTCAGATGCATGGTCTGCACACGATTAAGTTCCATAGTATTAATGAGTTACCGAGCCGATCCTTGACAGGGTGGAAACTCAAATCGATTCAGAGTTCATGAAGGTGGAAGCAGCCTGGTGCCACAGCTGAAGTCTGCTATTGTAGATTGTCGGAAGTCTAACTATAAGAGGGGCCGGAACAATGGCGAAGGCAGTCTGGAACGGAATAACGATCGCCGAAAGCGATAAAACCCAAGTAGTTGAAGACAATGTCTATTTCCCAGAGGGTTCGGTGAAGCGGGAGTATCTGCGCTCGAGTTCGACCACCTCGACGTGCCCGTGGAAAGGGCAGGCGAGGTATTACTCGCTGCTGGTGGATGGGCAGGAAAACCAGGATGCGGCCTGGTATTATCCGGACCCCAAGCCGGCCGCTCGCAAGATCAAGGGGCACATCGCCTTTTGGCGCGGCGTTGAAGTGGAGAAGTAAGGCCTGAGAGCCTTACGCAATGCAAGCCATCTTTCCTGAGTTCAGCTACTCCGCCACTCCAATCTTCTCCAGCACTTGCGATCGTTGAGGTGGCACAAAGATGAAGTTGTTTACGTACTCAGAATTTGGGAGCGGAGGGATTTTCTGCAGCTCCTCAACTTCTGCAGCGCGGACCGGAACTAATCGGTTCTGGTACAAACGCCAGCCTCTGTAACCGAACTTTGCCAGAAGGTGTTCGACTTCCTCAAATGAATGGGGGTTATGCCGGCGCTCAATTTCAATGAGCAGAACCGGTTTTTCCTTCTCCAGCAGCCGGGTAGCTCCGCGCAAGACTGAAGGCTCGTGACCTTCGACGTCGATCTTCATGAAGGAAATGTTCTTCAGGCCAAGATCGTCGAGAGGGCAGATCCTGACACTTCGCTCGACGATTTTCTGTACACCGGAGTATTGGTCGAGCTGATTCACTCCTTCAATGGTGCCTATGCCGGTGTTGTTGGGATCGAAGCGCATGATGGCGTTTCCCGAGTGATTCGAGAGCGCAAGGTTGTGGATCACCATATTCCTGCGCTCGATCCGGGCCATCTGCTTAAGGCAGATCGGATTCGGTTCGAAGACGTAGACCTTGCGTGCCAGGCAGGACAAATAGAACGCGTAGAGGCCTTTATTGGCGCCCACGTCGATCACGTTGGAATTTCGATCACAGAAGTGCGGCAGCAGCCAATATTCCTTTTCATAATGGCGATTGCGTCGCGCGATTTCAAATCTGAGCGCGGCTCGAGGCGCGATCCTGTGCCCCAGTGCTGATGCCTTGTGCTTCAAGATCATTTGAGCGCCATCTTTTGGGATTACCAAAACGATACTATCGATGAGCGAGTATTGCGGGCAAATGATTCTTGTTCTCGCGGCCCGCATGATGCACCTGGAATTCGATAGATCTCAACTTTGAACCGCTGTGGAATCTGGTTGATCCTGCAACATAACAAGGAACCATGTAAGTAACGGCGAATCTCATTGACTTCAGGCGATGCACCATACATGATGCAGGCAGCGGTTTGTGTACGACGTGAGAACATCACGCATCCACGGAAGCCAACTGGCCGCCGTAGCGGTGGCAGGGTGGACGACGCGCCGCAGAAATGCCTTCATCCCCGTTCTTCCAGATTCAAGATTGAGGCAAGGGTCTCAATCAGAGGCTAAAGCCCTCCCTTCCAGAATGAAATCCAGAACATGGAGGACCGCGAACTCAGCGAGCCAGCGATGAGCTGTGCCTAAAAAGTATTTCCGGTCAGTGGGGCGGGCGGGAATTCCCCAGAATCCCGGCCGCGATTTCTACAGGGCGAAAACAGACGCGGGAGGGTCACGATGCAATCAGAGCTACAGTTGCTCGAACAATGGATTCCTGAACAGATGGAGCCGGGAACGCTGTTTCTGCTGGAGAATGCAGGAGCGCTGGGCGACGCAAGAGATCCTTACTGGGCGGTGCTGGCTTGCCCCGGATGCGGGACGCTGGGACTGATTACCCGCGCGCAGTTTGCGGGACTGCAATCGATGATTTGTGGTGGAGATAGCTGTTCGTTGGAGTATTACCTGCGCGGAGACGAGATCGAGCTTCGCAAGCCACACTAAAGACCTACTCAACAACGAGACTCTTCGGCAAACTCAGGGTGGGCTCTGGGCATCCGCGCCCATCGTTTCTCCTCGCTCTGACTTGTTTGCGCACCTGACTCCACTCGCTCCTCTCCACTCTTCTCATTCTCCTTCTCATTTCATTTGACGAAAATTTGACAGCCGCGCCGGAACGCGAGCGTGATGATGCTCGTATGTGCGAGTGACCGCAATGAAAAGAGCATGACGTTTGTCACAGCGGTTTGCTGACAATTCGCACTGTGTTTTGGAACTGTGCCAGCCGATGCTGGGAACAGAAAGGACAAGATGAAGCGGATTTTGCCGATCGCGGCGTTGGTTTCTTTTGCGGGAATGCTGGCTCCCGCAGCGGTTGTTGCCGAGACTCCCGCTGCAACCCGGGCTTGCACGAATGGCGTGCGCGTTGAGGGAATGGTGCTGGATCCGGATGGCGCGGCCATTCCGAATGCTGTGATTCACGCGGGAAAATTGACAACTAAGACGGGTGCGGATGGGCGGTATGTGGCGTCCTGCATAGCGGCGGGCACGACGGACCTCACGGCGGAAGCGAACGGGTTCCAGAAGAAGACTCTGCCTGTGAAGGGGGCGGAGAACGGTGCGGAGCATTTGGATTTTCATCTGTCGCTGGCGCGGGTGAATACAAACGTGCAGGTGGCTGGGGATGGAGGAGTGAATCTGGACTCCGACAACGGCATGGGCACACACACGCTGACTGAGAAACAGGTGCAACAGCTGGCAGACGATCCGGATGACTTCAGGCGCGAGCTTCAGATTCTGGCGGCGGCGAATGGTGGTGCTCCAGGTGCGGCGCGTGTGACGGTGAATGGATTTGAAAATGCGAGCGCCCTGCCACCGAAAGGTTCGATTGCGCGGATTGTGACGGCTCCGGATATGTTTTCGGCGGAGTATGACGAGCCTCCGTATCGGGGCGGTCGCGTGGAGATTTTCACCAAGCCGGGCGCGGATGCGATTCACGGCGCGCTGTTCTACACGGATAGCGACGGGAGCTTTAATGCGAATGATCCATTCTCGACGGTGGCGACTCCGGCGGGAAAGCGGCGCTATGGATTTGAGCTGAGCGGCCCAATTGTGAAGGGAAAGAGTGATTACGCGCTGGCGCTGGAGAAGCGCGATATTGACGAGTTCAACATTGTGAACGCGATTGGCTTGGATGCGAATGCGAATGAGATCGCGCTTCAGCAGACGGTGGCGGCTCCGCAGAGGTTGTGGATTGCCTCGGCGCGGCTCGACTGGCAGGCGGCGAAGTCGGATGTGTTCACAATGTCGTATTCGGCAAATACGAATCAGCTTTCAAACCAGGGGATTGGCGGGCTGACGACGGCGGACGCAGGTTACGACGCAATTGTGAGTGAGTATGATCTGCGCGCGACGAACACGCAGACGATAAGCGCGAATCTGCTGCATGAGACGCGCGTGGGCTGGACCTGGAAAGATACGGCGCAGACGCCGCTCTCGACCGCGCCTGGGTTGCAGGTGTCAGGGTTCTTTAATGGTGGTGGCAATACATCACAGCAGTTGAATGATCGCGAGCGCGATCTGGAGATTGATGACGATGTGCTGTATTCGCATGGACGCCAGACGTTGAAGTTTGGAGCGCAATCGCTCGGGGTCTTTGTCCACAACACCGATCCGGCGACGTTCAACGGCGCATACACATTTGGGGGAGGCGTGGCTCCGGTGCTGGATGCGACCAACCAGCCCACGGGGCAGACGACGGCGATCTCGGGGTTGGAACAATACCGGCGCGCGCTGCTGGGGCTGCCGGGCGGGACGCCGACCACGTATGAGATTACAACGGGGACAGCGCTGGTTCCGCTGACTCAGTGGCAGCTTGCTTTGTATGGCGAGGACACGGTGAAAGTGAGTTCGCGGCTTACGCTTGCGGGCGGGTTGCGGTATGCGTTGCAGACTATTCCGAGCGCCTTCGCGAACTTTGCTCCGCGTGCGGGCGTGGCCTGGGCGGTGGATAAGCATGCGAAGACGGTGGTGCATCTGCATGCCGGACTGTTTTCGTCGGTGGTGCCGGTGAGCATGATGACTGAGGCGTACCGCTTGAATGGCGAAAGGCAGATGGAGACGATGATTTACTCGCCGTCCTACACTTCGCCGCTGACGCCGACCGGGCAATCATTGGCAGTGTCGACGGTGAGGGTGCTTCCTTCGTCGCTCGCAGAGGAGCCGTCATTCCAAAGCGGAGCGGGAATTGAGCATGATTTTCCGCACCACTGGCATGCACAGGCGAACGTGTATTACGCGGAGTCCTGGGGTGATTTTCGCTCGCGCAATATCAACGCCCCGACGGTGACGACGGCGAATGGGGTGGCTCCCGACCCGAATGCCGCGCTGCGAGCGCCGAGGCCGTTTGCGTCGAATGAGAACATGTTCAAGTTTGAGGCGACAGGCCATCTGAGCGGCGACGTTGTGTTTCTTGGGCTCGATCAGCACAGTTATCGGCGGTTCGCATTCTTCCTGGGGTATTTGTACTTCAACTTGATCAACGACGCGCCGGACAATGCAGGCTTTGTGCAGTCCGCCTACAGTAATGCCGGTGAGACAGCGCACCCAGATTGGGAAGCGCGCAATCGGCTGTTCTTCTTTGGGAATTTGAATCTGCCGAGGAAGGTAGAACTGTCCTCAGAAATGGACGCGCAGAGCGGAAAGCCATATGACGTGACGACGGGCACGGATGACAACGGCGACGGCGTGTTCAACGATCGCCCGTCGTACGCTTCGGCGCCAGGGCCCGGCGTTTTCTCAACACCATTTGGGCTGTTGACAACGGATGCGACGAACGGGAATGTCCCGCGGAATGTGGGGACGATGCCGGCGTTGGTGCATCTGGATATGAATCTGAGCCGTGCGTGGAAGGTAAGCAGGCATTCGGATAGTGGACGCACGCTGACCCTGAATGCACGCGCAGCGAATCTGCTGAACCATACGAATGTCGCGGCTGTGAGTTCAGTTGCAGGGTCGCCGAAGTTTGCGCAGGCGGTCGCTGCGGAGAGCGCAAGGCGGGTCGAGATGGGAATTCGTTTTCAATTTTGATTTTGAAAATTTGCAGTGGAAGGAATCTGAATATGCTTTCGAACTTGAGTAGATGCATTGCGGTGGCGGCGATTGTGATTGCTCCCGTTGTGCTGGAGGCGCAGGCTGCGCCGTCAGCAGCTAATTCTGTGACGCTGCCACTGGCAGGCGTGCATTATCGTTATTGGCCCGAGCAGTTTGTGCAGTGGATTGGGCCGGAGTTGCCGTACTCGATGATTGTGCTGAACGTGGACGATCGCGGCAAGGAGCCGATCTATGACGCGGAGTTGGTGGACAAGAGCGGCAAGGAGGCGGTCCACTACACAAATTCGGCGGCGGAGCTGGCGCTGGATAAGCGGATTGGATTTGATGTGCACCAGGTGGCGATGAAGTTCGATGGGCCGTCAGAGCCTGCTAACGGGGCGCAATATATGCTCCGCTTCAACACGGAGAAGGGGGTTCCTGTAGTGTGGCAATTTGTGCTGGGAACGGATGTGACAGAGCAGGGCAGCGGCGTTACTCCGGTGGATGCGGCGGTTCCGGTGTTGATCTATCGGGAGTTGGGTGGATTAGCTGGTCAGGGAACAGCGGTACAGATTGGCGGAGTAACCAGCACCGCTGAAGTGTGGAAAGAACTGGCACAGCCTCCGTATTTTGTTCCATACCGGGGAGCGCTTTCGCAGGGCGCGCATGTATTGAGCTTTGCGCCGGGCGCTGCGCAGTGGAAACAAGACGGGCAAACGCTGACGGACAAAATGGGCGATTCGCTTTCCATGGAGAAAAGTGGTGACACCGAGATGCTGACGAATTCGGCACTGGGTGTGCAGGCCACATACTCGACGGCGAACGGCAATGTAAGCCGGGTGACATTTGGGCCAGTGAACGAGAAGAAGGACCACACGGTGAGCCTGGAATTTACTCCAGCGCTTTCAGTGGGGGGACAGAGCAGCTTTGAGGTAGTCGCGGGTAAGAAGACCAAGATCGCTGCGGGCACCGTGCAAACTTCGGCGGTGGCTGGTGGAAGCAGCGAAAGTTGGAGCTTCACCAAACCGGATGCTTTGAAGGGCAAAGACCAGAAGGCGAGCGTGGCGTTGCAGCATTGAGTTGCGCACTGCGCGAGAGTTTAGAGGCGGGTTAGCCCGCCTCTTTTTCATGCGCTTTGCGAAATTCCTTTTTTTGGTGGCGCCAGATGAAATAACCGATGGCGAACACAACGATTCCGATGACCCAGGAGAGTTTTTCGAGGAAGCCGAGGAGCGAATGGAACTCATTGGCGAAGGCATAGCCAATGAGAGATATAGCGGTGACCCAAGTTGCGGCGCCGAGAAAGTTGAAGATAAGAAATTTCTTCCATTCCATACCGAGCGCGCCTGCTACGGGGCCGGCAATGGTGCGCAGGCCGAAGATGAACCTTGCCCAGAAGATCGTTGCGGCGCCATGACGGCGAATTTGGTCCCTCGCCACGCCAATGTCTTCATCCTTGTGGAAGCGCGTTCGCAGCCAGCGCAGGAGTCTTGGTCCCAGGCGCTTCCCTATGTAGAAGCCGATATTGTCGCCGAAGACAGCGCCTGCAATGCCGACGAGGATGACCCATTGGATGCGCAGGTCCGTTCCTTTATTTGCGAGAAAGCTGGAGAAGAGGAGGGTGGTCTCACCAGGGAGGGGAAGACCGGCGCATTCGCCGAGCAGTGCTCCGAGGACAGCGAGGTAACCCCAATGAGACAGGGCGTATCGGATGAATTGATAAATCTCCTGCATGAATCTTCAGTGATTGGATGGCGCGGCGGGCCACGAAATTCGATTGAGACGGAAAGACGCTCGCAGAAGGCGCGGCATCCCATAGAGATATAGATAGAGACAGAGCAAGCAAGTTCAAAAAAACTACGACGCGAGGAGCATTATGACCGATGTTGTGAATGAGATTGCCAAAGGATTCAGGATGAGCGAAACAGAGCAGAAGGTCCGGTACGGTATTGGATCGGCTGCAGCCGCGGCAGCAATCTTCGCTCCACTGAGCTACAAATGGAAGGGCGTATTGACCGCTATCGCGGCGGAGACAATTATCTCCGCGGTCTACGGTATTTCTCCGGGCAGACGGATGCTGCATACCTAACCATTGACCAGGGCGCGGACGAAGACTGGCATCTGAATTTTTCGTTCGCGCCTCCGCACCATCCTTCCGAGTATTCCCCAATCGAATTTCGTTCGTGTGGATGCGAACGCATCTTGAATGGAGTCCCGAGTACGCGAGAACCGCATGGGCCCGCTTAAATCCTTCGCGCTGAACGGAGTGCTGATCGCGATTGTGGCCCACGCCCTGATCGGCATATCACTCGTCTGGGACAAGGTGTTGCTGAAGCGCAAAGGGACGCAGAATCTTCCGTCCTATGTGTTTTGGCTGGGCGCTATAAGCATTTTCGGCCTCATTCTGATTCCGTTTGGATTCAAGACACCATCCTGGAACGTAATTGCATCGGCAGTTGGGGCGGGCTTCTGCGACTTGCTCGCTAGCTGGTTTTATTACGCGGCGCTCAAGGCTGGGGAGGCGTCTGAGGAAATGGCGGCTACCGGCGGGTTCACTCCGGTGGCAACGGTGTTGCTGTCGATCCCGCTTCTCGGAATAAATATGGATGGACGGCTGACTGGATTCATCATCATGACGCTGGGTGGGTTCGTGATGTTCTTTGCCGAGCGCCTTCCCTTGTCACGCGTGCTTCCGCGCGTAATCGCCGCGTCTGTATTGTTCGGGCTTACAAGTGTGCTGCAGAAGGTTGCATTTAACGGCGCGAACTTTGTGAGCGGGTACGTGTTCTTCACGATCGGTACGTTTGCAGGGGCAATGGCATTGCTGTTGAGACCGTGCTGGCGTCGACAGATATTTGTGCAGTCGGAGGAAGCCCCACCGCGGAGCAAGGTGGGCTATATGGCGAACCGGTTTGTGGCTGGAGTGGGGTCGTTTCTGGTGGTGTTTGCGGTGAGCAGGACAGCGCCTTCGATTGTGGAAGCAATTGCGGGAGTGAGGTATGTGGTGATCTTTTTGGGTGCGTTCATGCTCACGCAGTGGAAGCCCGTTTGGCTGAAGGAGGACTTTACGCGGCGCGCGCTGCTGGTGAAGGCGCTAGGGACGAGCCTGGTAGTGGTGGGTCTGATTCTGGTGGGGCTGAATGGCGGAGGCGGGGCAAACCCAGGGCCGAGTTAGTGTGTGCCCGCGGGGCCGGATTTGACGATGAGCAGCACTCCTGCGGTGACGCAGAGAACCCCGACCCACCGCTTCCAGCGGACATCTTCGTGAAGGATGAAACGAGCGCCAATGGTGTCCAAGACAAAACTGAGAGCGGTTGCCGGTACCGCTACGCTGAGCGGAGCGATGGAGAGCAGAGCAAGAAGCGAAAAGAAGGCTGTCGCGTAGCAGATTCCGCCAAGGATAACCATGCGTCGCGTGATGATGTAACGGATAGCACGGGCGATGCCGGAGGGGCGAAAGTCGTTCAGCTCACCGCCTTGCGACATGCCGCGCGCGCACAGGATATCTCCAGTTGAGCTGGAGCAGACGGTGAGCAGAATGAGGATCCACTTCAGCATGGATGTTCCGTCCCATCTGGTTCGATGGTGGTACATTCGGGCGTTTCGGCAACGAGGGCGACACCGCAGACAATGAGCACGACGCCCACCCAGCGCTGAACATAGATGTGTTCATTCAGGATGAATTCGCTCAGGAGTGTTGTGACTATATAGGACGATGCGACGCAGGGCACAACGTAGCTGAGGTCGGCCCAACTGAAGAGCGAAAGCTGCGCAAGCGTGTAGATAAAACTTACGAAGGCTCCAGGAAGAATAAAGGGGTTTGACAGCAGCAGAAGAAGGTAGCGGGAAATGCCCACGTGGGCGAAGTCCGGCATCCGATCCATGCCGAGGGCCAACATCAGATTTCCGAAGCTATTGGCGATTACGGCAATGGTGATGAAGATGATGGTTTTTATCAGGCGTTGTTGGAGTTGCGCTTGCGAAGTCGTCACAGTGATTAGGTGCGCGCGGGACTGCGGGCGGTTGCTGATGGATGCTCGATATATTCCGTGCAGGCAGAATCCACTGGAGTATGGCGACTGGGTAGCGGAGCAGGGCTGCTTTAGTATGGATAGCGATGTCGCGCATGGCCGTCATGCGTTTTGTACAAAATGATTTTCGAACGCAAAGGAGAAGGTTCCTTGAAGCTGTGCAAGATGGTGTGCCTTACGGCGGTGGCTCTTGTTTTGAGTGCGAGTGGACTTCTTGATGCTCAAGTGACGAGCAATGTGCGGTGGGTTGGGACCTGGGCGGCTTCACCGATGGCTGTGAACGACGGCGCGAGCCGGCATCCGTTTTGCGGAGTGACACTGCGCGAGATTGCTCATGTATCGATTGGTGGTGCGCAGATTCGGGTGCGGTTTACGAATGAGTTTGGAGATGATCCACTCACGATCGGCGATGCGCATGTGGCGCTGAGTGCAGGAGAGTCGTCGATCAAGGACGGCACGGACCATGTGCTTACGTTTGGCGGAGCGGCAACGGTGCGAATTCCGGCGGGCGCGGTGATGTATTCGGATCCGGTGAGTTTGGATGTTCCGGCGCTGTCGGACGTGGCTGTAAGCTTTTATGTTCCTTCCCAGAATATGCGCAGCGAAACCTATCACGACTTGGCGGAGCAGACCAACTATGTAACAGACGGCGACGTTGCCGGATCGGCGCAATTGTCGCAGGCGAAGAAGCTGGACCACTGGTACTTTCTGGATGGAATTGACGTGGCGGCGGTGCGCGGATCGTATGCTGTTGTGACGCTGGGCGACTCGATTACTGATGGCTGGCAATCGACACCAAACGGTAACAATCGCTGGCCGGATGTGCTGGCGGCGCGGCTGCGTGCGAATGCGGGCACGGAGCATGTAGGGGTGCTGAACGAGGGCATAAGCGGAAATCGAGTGCTCAACTTTGAAGCCGGCCCGAGCGCAATGGCGCGCTTCGATCGCGATGTGCTGGCGCAGGATGGCGTGCGCTGGATGGTGGTGTTGGAGAGCATCAACGACATCGGCCGGTGGCATGATCTTCGTAATCCTGACGATGCGGTGACCGCGGAACAACTTGAACAGGGGCTGCGGCAGCTTGTGGAGCGCGCGCACGAGCATGGCATTAAGGTGATGGGCGCACCGCTGACTCCGTACGGAGGAGCCGGATATTACTCGGAGAAAGGTGAACAGATTCGCGAGGCGGTGAACAACTGGATCCGCACGAGCGGGACATTTGACGCTGTAGTGGATTTCGACAAGGTCACGCGCGATCCGCAGAATCCGACTCGGTTCAATCCAGAGGATGACTCGGGCGACCATTTGCATCCGGGCCCTGCGGGGTATAAGGCAATGGGATCGGCGATCGACTTGAAACTGTTCGAGAGCGGTAAGACCGCTTCTGAGTAGGCGCGTTTCGAGGTGGTCTCCGGAGCGGCATGGCATTGACCCGCGCCGGCCTTTTATGAGTAATACTTCTCATAACCCTATGCGGTAGGCCCCTCTCATTAATATCCGCCGTTTTTCTTTTCTCCACAGGCCAACTTTCCGCTAGTATTTTGCAACAGATTGGACACCGAGCATTCCCCCGGCAGAGGGCGAAAGCCGCATTACGCCGCTCGTGCGATTCATGCAACGAAAGTTGCAATTTCTGCCGAGGTTTTATGCTCCGCTCCCGCTGTCACGATTTTCTCGCCTCCCTGGCGATTCGTTCTTTCCGCCGCACATTTGAGTTGATATTGCTGAGCAGTGCCTTTGCACTGGTATCGGTCGCGTCCGGTCAGGTCACAGCAACGCCCGCTTCCCTCTCGTGGAACCAGGTTGCCATCGGTAATGCGGGAGGGTCGAAGGTCGTAACTCTGGCGAACAATAGCAGTGCCACTCTTAACATCGGCAGCATTGGATTTACCGGGGCGAATCCCGGCGATTTCATTATTTATCAGAAGACCTGTAGCTCCACTCTCGCCGCATCTGCCAGTTGCACCGTCTCGGTTCGTTTTACGCCGAAGGCTACCGGGACACGCACAGGCACGCTTACCTTCACCGATTCGGACGGAAGCAGCCCTCAACAGGTTGCACTCTCCGGGCTCGGTACTGGAGGCATGGCTAGTGCTCTACCTGCGGCGTTGTCTTTCGGCACAGTCAACGACGGCACGACCAGCGGCCCGCAGACCATCACAGTTACCAATTCCACGGCCAGCTCTATCACCCTGAGTGCCGAGAGCATCACTGGGACCAACATGGCCGACTTCGCGATTTCGTCTACAAACTGCGGTGCCAGTCTAGCGGCGTCTGCAAGCTGTGCCGCCTTCGTAAAGTTCACTCCAACAACTACGTCTGCTGAAAGCGCCGTATTCAACATTACGACCAGCAGCAGTCCCACTCCGCTCACCGTGAGTCTTTCTGGAACGGGCGCCAGTGCGGGCGCCGTCACCGCCTCGCCTGCCGGGTTGTCTTTCGGCACAGTCACAGATGGCCAGACCAGCAGCTCGCAGACCATCACCGTTACGAATTCCACGGCCAGTTCTGTAACCCTGAGCACGGAGAGCATTACCGGGGCGAACATGGCCGACTTCGCCATTGCGTCTACAACCTGCGGTTCCAGTCTCGCTGCGTCTGCAAGCTGCACCGCATTCGTAACATTCGCGCCAACAACTACGTCTGCTGAAAGCGCCGGATGGAGCATTACCTCCAGCAGCAGTCCCACTCCTCTCACCGTAGGGCTTTCCGGAACGGGCGCCAGTGGAGGCGCCGTCACCGCGTCGCCCACCACCTTACCATTCGGCACCGTCAATGATGGAGCGACGAGTACTTCGCAGACCATCACCATCAAGAACGGCACATCCGGTGCCGTCACCCTCGGAACAGGTGCAATATCAGGACCCAACGGGGGCGATTTCGCCATCACTGGCGGCAACTGCGGCGGGAGCCTGGCCGCTTCGGCAAGCTGCACCGCATCGATCGACTTCAGCCCCACTACTACAAATTCTGAGAGCGCGACCTGGAGCATAACCACCAGCGGCAATCCCGCTACCGTTTCTGTTGCGCTCACCGGAACTGGCAAGGCGGGCACCGTCACGGGCTCGCCCAGCACCCTACCATTCGGAAGCGTCAATGATGGAACGACGAGTGCTTCACAGACGATCACCATCACGAATGGCACATCGTCCACCGTCACCCTCGGAGCGGGTGCGATATCAGGACCCAACGGGGGCGATTTCGCCATCACCGGCGGCAACTGCGGTGGGAGTCTCGCCGCGTCGGCGAGCTGCACCGCATCGATCGACTTCAGCCCTACCACCACAACTTCTGAAAGCGGAACGTGGAGCATAACCACCAGCGGCAATCCCGCAACCGTTTCTGTTGCGCTCACCGGAACCGGCGGGACTTCGGGTACTGGCGCGGCGTTATCGCCAACCTCGCTCAGTTGGTATAAAGTCGCCGTGGGCACTAGCGGCGGTCCAAAGGCTACTACTTTAACCAACAACACCAGCGCCACGATCACCATAAGCAGCGCCGCATTTACGGGAGCCAATCCCACTGACTTCTTTATTTATCAAAAGACCTGCGGCACTACTTTGGCCGCTTCAGCCAGTTGCACCTACACCGTCGCTTTCAGGCCGACAATACCCGGCACTCGCACAGCAACCCTGGCCATAACCGACAGCGCTGGTAACAGCCCCCAGCAGTTGTCGCTCACGGGAATCGGCACGGGAGTTGCCGCATCGCCTTCTGCCATTGCTTTCGGCACCGTCAATGAAGGCTCAAGCAGCACCATGCAGACGATCACGGTATCGAACACCACAACCAACACCCTGACTCTCAGCGCGGGAACACTTTCAGGCTCCAACTCCGGCGACTTCGCGATTACCTCAACAACTTGCGGCTCGAGCATAGCAGCATCAGCAAGTTGCACAGCGACCGTCACTTTCACTCCCACGACACAGTCGCCTGAAAGTGCAAGCTGGAGCATGACCAGTAACGGCAGCCCATCACCCCTTGTTGTCTCGCTTTCCGGAGCAGGGGGTTCTGTCACGGCATCGCCAAGCAGTTTGCAATTCGGTGCGGTAAATCAGGGTTCTCCGAGTTCGACGCAAACCATTACAGTCACGAACAGTCTCAGCAACTCCGTTACGCTTAGTACGGGCACCGTTTCTGGAAGCAACTCGCACGACTTTGCAGTCACCTCCACAACGTGCGGGGCAAGCCTTGCTACCTTTGCGAACTGCACGGCATCTTTGGTCTTTACGCCTTCAACCGGCTCAACTGAGAGTGCAAACTGGAGCATGACAACGAGCAACCCGACGATCCCACTAACGGTCGCACTGTCCGGAACAGGTGTTGGGGGCAATCTCCCGATCTCACCAGCCAGCGCCACAGTGAGCGAAGGTGCGACTCAACAGTTCAATGCGAATCCCAATGGCTTCTGGTCAGCTTCTTGTGGCTCAGTTACTCAGGGTGGTCTCTACACAGCTCCGCTGAACATCGGAACATGCACCGTAACGGTGACGCCATTGCTTGGGAGCCCGGCTTCGGCGACTGTCACGGTTACGTCACCAATTACGCTTACGCCTGCTGGGATCAATCTGCACGCGTTGAACGCGCAGCAGTTCACCGCATCTGCTCCGGTCACCTGGGCTGATACCTGCAACGCCATCTCGGCCTCGGGACTGTTTACCGCACCAACTTCACCAAGCACCTGCACACTTACCGCAACCGCCTCCACGGGCACGGCCTACACGGCTGTGGCCACGGTCAACGTCGACGTTGTGAACTACACATCATGGCGGAATGGCCCCGGCAACGCGGGCGTGCAGTCTGACGAACTCGTGCTTACGCCTTCCAACGTGAACACAACTTCGTTCGGATTGAAGTGGCAGGCCAATGTAGACGGATGGGTGAACGCTCAGCCGCTCTACATGAACGCCCTGATGATTAATGGAGTGGCCCATAATGTTGTCTTTTTCGCGACGGAAAACGACAGCGTTTATGCCTTCGACGCGGACAGCGGAGCGCAGCTGTGGCAGGTAAGCCTTATTCCGCAGGGAGCGACAGCCGTCGCCTCCAGCTCGATTGGTTATTCGAGTACTCAAGCACAGTGGGGTATTTTAGGCACTCCGGTCATTGATCCTACAACCAACACGATGTATGTGGTGGCCGAGACGTCTGAGCAGAACGCCACCTACTTCCCACATCGCCTACACGCTTTGGACATCACCACTGGCCAGGAGAAATTCGGCGGCCCGGTCTTGATCTCCAACGCGCAAATGGCTCCCGTGAAGAAGCTCCAGCGCCCAGGGTTGTTGCTCGCCAATGGAAGCATCTACGTGGGCATCGGCTCCATGCAGGATTCCCCGCCTTATAACGGCCTGTTGTTCCAGTTCAGTGCTTCCAACCTTTCCCAACAAAACGTCTGGGTGGATACTCCAAGCGGTAACGAAGGTGGCATTTGGTCGGGAGGGGCAGCTCCATCCGCCGACGCGAATGGGAACATCTTCCTCTCGACAGGCAACGGCACCTTCGACGGCATATCGAACTTCGGGCAGTCAGCCGTAAGGTTCAACCCAAACTTACAGATGGTTGATTACTTCGCTCCTTATGACTACGCCAGTGACAATGCGGCTGACCGCGATCTGGGCTCTTCGGGCGCCCTGGTTCTTCCTGACCAGAACGGCCCCTATCCACACGAGTTGATTACGTGCGGCAAGAAGCCTATGGTCTACCTGGTGAACCGTGACAATATGGGTCACGTGGGGACGAGCAGCGACAACGTCATCCAGGAGTTCTCCGGTCAAGTCGGCAACCCAGCGCCCGGTTCCACCAATACCATGGCCTGCCTTTCTGAGCCAGGAATGTTGGGGCAGAATGTCTACTTCGGCGGCAACTATGACGCGCTCAAGATATTCACTCTGAACCCCGCCACTGGGCTGCTTTCGACTACGCCTACGGTCACCGGGAACTTCGTTTTCGGCTCGAAGGGAGCAGACTTCATGATCTCCTCCAATGGGTTGACGAACGGGATCGTGTGGGCCATTGACACTCACACGGGCGATCTTGTCGCGAGCGACGCTACCACTCTCCAAACCCTTTACGCGTCACGCCTGGGCGGAGGAGTATTCGCCTGGGCTATGCCTACGGTTGTGAACGGGCATGTCTACGTTGGAGAAGAGGGGATCGTCTTCGCCTATGGGCCGAAGTAGGTAGCTCGGCTGTTGGTCCCGAGTCTCGTGTATCTTCGAGGAGACCGGGGGTTTTGGGTGCGGGTTCTAGGTATCGGAGAAGTGGTGTGGGATGTCTTCCCGGACCGCGAGCTTCTAGGCGGGGCCGCGCTCAACTTCTGTGTCAACACGCTGCGGCTCGGCGACCATGCAAATCTCATTACGGCGGTCGGGTCCGATCTGCGGGGGCTGACTGCACTTGACGCGATGCGGAGCTTCGGTGTGGACACCGAGTTTGTAGCGGTCACGCAAGAGCTGCCCACTGGGGCGGCATTCGTCTCCCGAGACGCCAACGGCGACCCGCACTTCGACATTCCCCGGCCTGCCGCTTTTGACCGGGCTGGGCTATCACCGCGCACGTTTGAAACGGCTGTAGGGCTTTGGCCGGACTGGCTGTACTTTGGAACGCTGATGCAGATGGAGCCGAGCGTCGAGGAGCTGACCCAACGCTTGATGGACTCGCTGCCGGGAGTGCGCGGCTTCTACGATATGAACCTGCGTCCCGGCAACTGGACTCCGCCGCTCGTGGAGAGACTGTGCCACCTGGCCACGGTGCTCAAGCTGAACGAGTCGGAGGCCGAGACACTAGGCCCGTTCGCTGATTTTTCGTTGGCGTCGTTTACGCTTGCGAAGTTTTGCAAGCGCTGGGCTGCGAGATACAACATCGACACCATCTGTGTTACGCGTGGCGGGGATGGGTGCTTCGTATATCACAAGGGCAAGATACACGAAGCTCCCGGGTACCGTACCGTTGTGGCCGACACGGTCGGCGCGGGCGACGCCTTTGCGGCGGCGTTTCTGCATGGGTACCACCGTAACTGGCCAATCGAACGCACGGCTCTGTTCGGAAACGCGCTGGGATCGATTGTAGCGAGCCGCCCGGGAGCGATTCCGGAGTGGACCCTTGAGGAGTGCCTGGGGCTCGCCGCCAAAGATGGCTCCGCAGGTTGATTTGCGAAAAACCCATCGGTCATACCAGACTTTTAACGCACGTTGTGCACGGTTCGACGGAGGGGAAAGGCACGTCCTTCGGCGGTGCTCCACTGTGTTTTGCTGCGCTCAGGATGACATCGTTGAGAAGGTGTGCCGCCAGACGGAAAAAGCGCGTTGATCTTTAATTTGCGATAGACAAATGACACAGTTTCGGTAGAGATTCGTTGGGGGCGGAGGGGATCCGGGACCGAATGCAGGAGATTGAAGCGGCGGGAGCTGGGGCTGAGGCGGTAGCGGGTGGGGAGTCTCGCTTGGCGGTGAAGGAGCGGCCGTGGCTGTTCTGCTTTCTGATTGCGCCCTCGGCGGTGGTTGCGAATGGCGTGATCCAGGGCGGCGTGCTGGGTTACATGCTGAGCCAGCGCGGAGTGAATCCGGGGCTGTCGTCGCGGATGATTGCGATTCTGGCGCTGCCGACGATGCTGTATTTCCTGTGGAGTCCGATGACGGACTTTCTGGTGCGCCGCAGGACGTGGCTGCTGACGGGAGCGATTACCGCCGGCGTGCTGATGGCGGCGGCATTTTCGCAGAAGGATTTGCAATCGACGACAACGATGCTGCTGATGCTGCTGAGCGCGTGCTGCTCGCAACTGGTGGTGTCGAGTTGCGGCGGCATTATGGGCACGTTCCATTCGGAGCGGACGCGGCGGACTTCGGCAAGTTTTTACCAGGCGGGCGGGCTGGGGTTTGGTGCGCTGGCGACGATGGTGCTGGTTCCGATAAGCGACACGGGACATCGTTTTGAACTGGGGCTGGCGGCTGGCGCGATGATTGCGTTGCCGGCGCTGCTGGCGTTTGCGGCTCCGCGGCAGGAGAGCGTGGGCGGCGGAAGCATGACGGAGACGCTGCGAAAGATGGGGCGCGAATTCGTCGAGACGTTCTGGCGATGGGATGCCGTGCCGTACACGCTGGTGATGCTGTTTCCGATTGGCAGCGGCGCGGCGATCAGCCTGGTTACGGGCGTCGCGAAAAATTATGGCGTGAACGGCGCGCATGTGGCGTGGATGAACGGCCTGGGCGGCGCGGTGCTGATGGGCGCGGGGTCGCTGGCGACGATGATGATTCCGGCGCGGAGCCGCGCTCCGGTGGCGTATTTGCTGCTGGGGCTGACGAATGCTGCGTCGTTATGTGTGCTGTGGCTGGGGCCGGAGCGTCCGGAGACCTACTACCTGGGCGTGACGCTGTATCTGTTTACGGTGGGCGCGTGCTATGCGTACTTTACGGCGGTGGTGCTGGAGTTTCTGGGCGTCTCCGGCAAGAGCGGCAGCGGGCGGTACTCAATTATCAATTCGCTGGGAAATGTGCCGGTGCTGTACATGATTCGGCTGGATGGATGGGGCGGAGACATTTGGGGTGCGCGCGGAGTTTCAGCGACGGAGTGCGTGCTGGGCGGCGTGGGATCGGCGGCGCTGCTGGCGTACTACCTGATCTGGGGAAAGCGGCGGAGAGTGGAGGCTTGAGGCCGGCTTAATAGCGCGGCCACGGCTGAACGGTGATGTATTTGGGTCCATTGAGGGTGTAAGGCGAGCCGGGGGCCTCGCGGTATCCCGTTGGAGTGATGGTGTAGACGTGCAGCCGGTTGACGTTGCTGTTGAAGACGCCGGTGATGGCGTAGAGGTGGTTGGCGTTGTCCCAGAACATCTGGTTGATGGGATCTTTTGTGAGCAGGCCGGTGTAGTGAGTGATGGGAGCGGCGCCGTTGAAGTGGAAGACCTGCAGGCCCTGCTGTCCGGCGACGGCGAGGAGCTTGCCGGAAGGCGACATCTTCATGTCGTAGATGCTGGCGATGGAGGTCGCCGGCATGTTCTTCGCGGTGCTGGTCGTGGTGAGAGAACCGTCTGCATTCGAGGTGTAGGTGGCGAGCTGGACGGGAGCGGTTGAGCATCCGGGCGGGTTGGCGGGGTATTCGGCAAAGGCTATGTGGTTGGCGGGATCGGCGGCTCCGAGATAGGGGATGTAGGTACGAATTCCTGAGGGTGGGGCCGGGGAGTTGAATTTGGGGCCGAACTCGGTAATCGTTCCGTTCGCGGCGCGCTTGAATCCATTCATGCTGAAGTACATGCAGTTGTCGTTGTAGGCGGTGTAGGCGAATTCGTTGTTGTGGATGAAGTAGGCGGCGTTGACGTTCCAGTTGCCGGTATTGGTCATGCCGAGGTAGTTCAGCCCTCCGGTTGCGCTGTCGACCGACCAGTCGGTGACTCCATTATTAGCGCAGTCAACGTCGTATTCGGTGAGATAGAGCGACTGTCCGGTGTGGTCGAAGACGAGCTGGTTTGCGGCGCCGCAGGTGGGCTTGACCCGCTGGTAATCGGTGGAGACGGCGAAGGTGAGCGAGCCGTTGTTTGCGATTCTGTAGGCGTTGATATTGCTGCCGGAGACGGACATGAGGTACTTGCCGTTCGTCACCATGTAGCCGGCGTTTTCGACGTAGGGAGACCCGGGGACGCGGCGGAGCCGGCCTGTGGAGTCGGCGGCGAATGCGGAGATTTCAGTCTGATTTCCACCAGCGGAATTGGCGACGTAGACGTATGCGACCGTGGTGGTGGAGGAAGTTTGTGCGCTGGCGGCTCCGCAGAGGAGGCTGAATACACCAATGGCACAGAAGCAGAGAATGGACCCGAGGTTCCGTTTCACGGGGGAACTCCTATTGAAATGCAATGAATGAACGGACCCGGGCAAACTTGCCTGTACCAGCGCGGGTACTGCTTGCACGAGGTTGGAGAGGCAAAAGGGGCCGCTGGTTGTATGGAGATGATCTTGTGGGTGAGGGATTCGTGCGGAGAAAAAAAGCCCGGCCTGAAGCCGGGCTTTTCAAATGATCAATCGAAGCAGCAGATATGGGGAACGATGCAATGATTAACTGCAGCCGCTGGTTGAGCCGCAAGACATGCAGCGGTAGCAACTGCCGTTGCGAACCATGATGGCTCCGCAGGTGTGACAGCTTGGGGCGTCGCCCATGTCGTACATGTCACGCATGGCGTCGGCGGCGTGATAGACGCCGCGATCCTGCATATGCAGGCCACTTCCTTCGCTGGGACCGGCTGAGATTTCGAGGCCGCCCTGGGGCGCGTTTGTTGATCCCATGCCGCGTGTGGAGGCGTGCTGTTCGGGGCTGAGGCGAGGGGCTTCCGACCCTTCGCTGGGAATGACACCGGCGACTGGAACCGCGGCTGGGGCGAGTCCTGCGAAGAGCGAGAGCTGCTGGCCGGAGAGGAAACGGAGCTGGAGCCAGCGGAAGATGTAGTCCATGACGGACTTGGCGTAACCGATCTGCTCGTTGCCGGTCCAGCCGGATGGCTCGAAACGGCTGTGCGCGAACTTTTCGCAGAGCACGCGGAGTGGGACTCCGTGCTGGAGGGCGAGCGAGATGGCGGTTGCGAAGCTGTCCATGAGGCCAGCGACGGTTGAGCCTTCTTTGGCCATGCGGATGAAGATTTCGCCGGGCTGGCCGTTGGGGTAGAGGCCGACGGTAATGTAGCCCTCGTGTCCCGCAATGCCGAATTTGTGCGTGAGGGAGGCGCGTTCTTCGGGCAGGCGGTGGCGCACGGCACGAGGCGGGGCCTTCTGGTCCTGCTCATCGAACGCTTCGCCTTGCACTCCGAGTGTGGCCAATGCTGCGTTGAATGCGCTGGCCGCATCGGTGACGGATTTGGCGGTGACCTCGATCTTTTCAGCCAGCTTGGATTCGAGGGTCTTCACGTCGCCTTCCGACGGGGGCCTGCCGGTGGAGAGAGCTGCGAGGACGCGGTCGGCGGCGGCGGTGAGGGTTTCGTCGGCTGAGGCTCCCTTAATGGCCTTGGCCTTGTTGCCGTCGGAGACGTTGAGGGGCTGCGCGCCCTTCGATCCGTCACGGTAGATGGCTACGGCCTTCAGGCCTTGACGCCAGGACTCGATGTAGGCCTCGGCGATGTCGTCAATGGAGCAGTCGTGAGGCAGGTTGACTGTCTTGGAGATGGCTCCCGAGAGGAAGGGCTGCGTGGCGGACATCATTTTGACGTGGCCCATGTAGTGAATGGAGCGCGTGCCTTTGGACGGCTTGAAGGAGCAATCGAAGACGGCGAGATGCTCGGGCTTGATGCCGGGCGCGCCTTCGATGGTTCCGGTGGCGTCGATGTAGCTGACGATGTTGTCGACCTGATCGTTGTTGTAGCCGAGCTTGAAGAGCGCAGCAGGCACGGTGTTGTTGACGATCTTGATCATGCCGCCGCCAACGAGCTTCTTGTATTTCACAAGGGCGAGGTCAGGCTCGATGCCGGTGGTGTCGCAGTCCATCATGAAGCCGATGGTGCCGGTGGGCGCGAGCACGGTGACCTGAGAGTTGCGGTAGCCGTGCTTCTCTCCGTGAGCGAGAGCCTTGTCCCAGCAGTCGCGGCTGGCTTCGAGGAGCTCGTCGAATTGCGGGACTGCGAAGGTTTTGTCGCCGACGGTGCGGGACTTGCCGATGTTGTTGACCTCGGCGCGGTGCATGCGGATGACGTCGAGGAATGGCTCGCGATTGACGTAGAAGCCGGGGCAGGCGCCCCCCTCGCGGTCCACCGATGCGGTGAGCGGCGTGGCGGAGCCGAGAGAAGGG
This sequence comes from Acidobacteriaceae bacterium, assembly GCA_035945555.1. Lineage (GTDB taxonomy): Bacteria > Acidobacteriota > Terriglobia > Terriglobales > Acidobacteriaceae > Silvibacterium. The sequence continues at coordinate 24,877 of DASZAG010000152.1, read as the reverse complement.
CACTTCTCAGCGATGCGTGACGACTGCAGGTAGGCCTCGCCGCACATGATGGCGGTGAGGGTAGCGGCGAAGTCGCGTCCGGCGTCGGAGTCGTAGGGCAGGCCGAAGGCCATGAGCAGCGCGCCAAGGTTAGCGTAGCCAAGGCCGAGCGGGCGGTAGTCATGCGAGTTCCGCGCGATGGACTCGGTGGGGTAGCCGGAGTTGTCGACGAGGATCTCCATGGCGGTGATTAAGATGTCGATGGCGCACCGGTAGGCCGTGATGTCGAAGGTCCCGGCGGGCGTGACGAACTTGAGCAGGTTGAAGCTGGCCAGGTTGCAGGCGGAGTTGTCGAGGAACATGTACTCCGAGCAGGGATTGGAGGCATTGATGCGCGCCGTGTTCTTCGAGGTGTGCCAGCGGTTGATGGTGGAGTCGTACTGCATGCCGGGGTCGCCGCACTGCCAGGTGGCTTCAGCGATCTTGTGCATGATGTCGCGGGCGCGGTAGGTCTTGACCGGCTTGCGGTCCTTGACGGTGCTGGTGGAGAACTCGGCGTCCTTCTCGCAGGCGCGCATGAACTCGTCAGTGACGCGGACAGAGTTGTTGGCGTTCTGGAAGAAGATGCTGGAGTAGGCTTCAGAGTCGGGGCCGGAGGAGCCGTCGTAGCCCTCGCGCATGAGCGCCCAGGCCTTGGCTTCTTCCTTCATCTTGCACTCGATGAAGTCGATGATGTCGGGATGGTCGACGTTGAGGATGACCATCTTGGCGGCGCGGCGGGTCTTGCCGCCGGATTTGATGACTCCAGCAAAAGCGTCAAAGCCGCGCATGAAGCTGAGCGGGCCGGAGGCAGTGCCGCCACCGGAGAGCTGTTCCGTAGAGCCGCGCAAGGTGGAGAGATTGGTGCCGGTGCCCGATCCCCACTTGAAGAGCATGCCTTCGGTCTTGGCGAGCGTCAGGATGGAGTCGAGCGAGTCGTCGACGGCATTGATGAAGCAGGCGGAGCACTGCGGATTGCGGTAGCCGGTAATGGAGAACTCGATGGCGCAGGTGTGCGGGTTCCAGTGCCAGTTCTGTGCGTCGGAATTTGGCTCGAGGCGGTCGCAGCCCACGTTGAACCACACGGGTGAGTTGAAGGCGACCTTCTGCGTTACAAGCAGGTGCGCTAATTCGTCATGGAAGATGGCAGCGTCTTCGGGAGTGGAGAAGTATCCGCCAGCGAGACCCCAGTCGCGAACGGTTTCTGCCACGCGGGAGACGAGCTGTCGGACTCCGGTCTCGCGCTCGGGCGTGTTCATTTGGCCGTGGAGGTATTTGCTGGCGACGATGTTGGTCGCGGTCATCGACCAGTCAACGGGGACTTCGACGTCCCTCTGCTCGAAGATGGTCTTGCCAGAGGCATCGCTGATAAGCGCGGTGCGGCGTTCCCACTGGACTTCCTCATAGGGGGAGACGTTGGCCTTCGAGAAGAAGCGACCAAAACGGAGAGCGGCGGCAGTAGCAGATGGGGAAACGGGGGCGGAGGGGGATGTTGCGTTTGCGACGGATTTCTTGGTGGCCTCGGCCATGAGGTGTTCCTCCAGAGGGGGTCTTTGAAATTGGGATGCCCCGTAAGGGGCTGGTTCTTTTACCAGCAAGCCCGGCGAAAAAGGGCAGAACAGCGGGTCATTGCGCTGCAAAATCACAGAGGCCTAAGGAATTCCGCTTCGGGGCTCTTCACGGCTGAAACGGTGGCGACGATGCCATTTTCCTGGGCCTGCGGCCAAACACTTTTTAGAGCCGCAGTTGGCAAAGTACCGCTGTTAATAGTGCATGTCAAGTTAGAACCACTACATCTTGTATTTTAGATGCTGGCGAGTAACGGTGTGCTGCAAAATCAGGCATTTGGCTGTGGAGAACGGTAGGAAGTGGCTCTAGTTGCGGGTTAGGGCCCCCCGGGCCGGGGGCGCCCGGGTTCTGTTCTGGGTATGGGGCAGTCTTGACCGTACTCTTCCGGGCTGGACGGGGCAAGGTGCACGGATGGTGCAGATTTTGTGGATATGTGTGGAAGGGGTGGATAAAAGGGCAAAGGGGAAAGGGTAACGGGAAACCAGGTCGGGGGCGACGGTTAGTGGACGAGGTAGATGCCGACCTGTTCTGGGGCGAGGCGCATGGAGACGGATCCATAGATGGAGTTGGCTTCAGGGGAGCCGAGCGCAGGCGTAAACCGGGTGCATCCGGCGAGCGCCGTGTCTGGCTGCTGCAGCGTAAGGGTGCGTGGCATGGCGGCGTGGTTTACGACGACGAGGATGCGGTCGTCTGCGGAAGACGCAGCGGCGTTGGCCGGGGTCGGGCAGCCGTGTTGGACATCATTGGAGCGGACGAAGGCGAAGACAGTCTTGTCCATGAAGATGTCCTGCTGCTGGCCGGTCAGCAGCGCGGGGTGCTGGGCTCGGAAGTGAAAAATGCTGGAGACGCGCTGGAACATGTCCTGCTGCTCGGGGGTACGTCCGGTAGCGGTGAAGGCATTTGCGGGGTCGCCCGGGAAGCCGCCGGGGAAGTCGTGGCGGTTGTCTGGGTCATCGCCTCCGCGCATGGCGATTTCGTCGCCATAGTAAAGCTGGGGCATGCCGCGAAGAGTGGCGAGAAGGGCGAAGCCGATTTTGAGGTCGGCAATGGTGGCGCCGGGCGCGTTGAGGAAGCGCATAGTGTCGTGATTGCCGATGAAGGTGACTAAGCGCCCGGGGTGCGGGTAGAGGTAGTCCTCGCGGAGGATGTCTTCTTCGAGGCTGCTCATGGGCTGGCTCTGCGTAAGAACTTTCCTCAACGCGAAGAACATGGGGTAGTCGAATGGCGTGTAGAGGCCCGTGTCGATGTTGCCGTCACGGCCCTGGTGCGCTGCTCCTCCGGCGAAGAAGGAGTTGACTGTGGGGTCCGGGCCGTAGACCTCGCCGACGGTTGTGAGGTGAGGAAAGAGGGCGTGCAACTTGGCGTGGAAGTCGTGCCAGAAGGCGCGGCTGACGTAGGGGAAGGTATCGAGTCGGAGCCCATCGAGGCCAGCGGTTTCGATCCACCACACGGCGTTCTGGATGAGGTACTGGCAGACGAGAGGATTCTGTTGGTTGAGGTCGGGAAGGGCATTGGCGAACCAACCCTGAGTGAGGTCCTTTTGCCGGGCCAATGAGGCGTGCGGGTCAGTGAGCAGGCGGAAGTCGCCCACGGGGACGGTATGGTGCATGACGGAACCGTGAAACCAGTCGGGAGTGGGGGGGTCTTTGGCCCAGGGATTGGCCGCTCCGACGTGGTTGGGCACGGTATCGAGCACTAGCTTCATGCCATGCGCGTGAGCTGCCTGGGCCAACTGCACATAGTCGGAGAGCGTGCCGAGGTGAGGGTCGACGGCGTACATGTCGGTGGCACTGTAGCCGTGATAGTCCTCCGTGCCTCCGGCATTGCTGTAGACAGGGGTAGTCCAGATGGTGGTTACGCCGAGCTGCTGAAGATAGTCGAGGTGTTGCGCGATGCCGCGGAGGTCGCCCCCGTGCCAGCCGCGGGGCAGGCTGCGCTGACTGGGCCGGGGATCGTTGGATGTGTCTCCATCGGCGAAGCGGTCGGGCATGATGAGATACATCACGTCGCGCGAGGAGAATCCGTGAAAGCCGTCGGATGAGGGCCGGGGTTGGTCGAGATGAAAGCGTGCGGTTGTGGATCCTGCGGAGTTGGCGACGGTGATGGAAAGAGTTTGCGGTGCGGCGGACTTCGTGTCGAGCCACAAGAAGAGATAGTGGCCGTTGGCGGAAGGCTGCGTGCGCGTGACGATGACAGCGCTGCCCTTAATAGTGACCTGAGCCTTATCGAGGTGGCTGCCGTGCAGGAGCAGCATGGGCGAGGGCATGCCAGCCCACCAGTTCGGCGGATCAATTTTGTCGATGCAGGGAGATTGCATCGTGAGGCAATTGGGCAGCGGGCCCGGCTGCGATTTGGTCTGGGCGACAACTGGGCCGCATAGGGCGAGGCCACAAACAGCCAAGGCGACAACTCGAGCAGGCGCGAGCATTACAAGTCCTCGGGAATAGGCTCTGACTTATGTGGAAGCGACGTTGAATCCTCCGACGGCGATGCGGGGCTTTTCACCGCGCGTGTCGGCCTGTTTCAGTTCGGTGGTGATGGTGCGGCGCTCGCCGGGCATGAGCGTGACGTAGTTGTCGCTGTAAATGGCGGGAAGAATCCGGTCGCCGCTTTGCTCGCGGATGGCCTTGAGCCGGACCATGAGGGCGGGGGATGTGGATGTGTTTTCAAGCTGCGTGGTGAGCGTCCACACGTTGCCCTGTTGTGCTGCCGATGTGGTGGCGCGCACCTGCGCTTTGGGCAGTGTGCGGATGGCGCGGTAGTCGTCTTCCTGCAGGCCGCGCATGTAGAAATTGGTGGAGACGGGAGCGCCCGCATGTGTGAGTGTGAGCCGCAGAAAATGCAGCGGCGTGAGGCCGTCGGGATATTGCATGGGGATGCAGGAGGCGGTTGAGTCTTCCTTGCTGTCGAGGGTAGCGGTCTTGCTCCACTGGGTTGAGCCGTCCACGTTGAGGACTTCGACCTGGGCGGTGAGGCCGGAGACATTTCCTCCGATGTAGTTCACTACTTCAATGGCGTCGGTATCGCGGTTCCATTGAATGTGGAGCGGCTCGGAGCCTTTTTTGCAGCCGAAGTAAGCCGCGGTGGGCTCAAAGTAGTAGTCGTAGGTCTGCCACACGAATGACGGCCAGCAAGGATGGCTCATCCAGAGCAGCACGCCCATGCGGTATTTGCTCTGCGCCTCAAACATGGCGCGGTAGCCCTCGTAGTTGATGAATTGGGCGAGCGTCACCCACTCTTCGGCGTTACTTGCACCGCCGTAGTTGTTGGCGATCATTGAGCGGAAGGTGCTGCCGCTTTGCGCGCCATCGAGGGTAAAGTCGTGCAGGCCCCAGTCGAGGCCCTGCGGCCAGACGGATTTTTCCGGCATCATGAGACGCACGCTTTCAATGGGCGGAATGTTGGGCATTCCGATTTCGCTGTGCAGTTTGTGGTCAGCGTTGCGGAAGTAGGAGACGGGCGGCAGTGCCATGTAAGGGCCATGGCCACTCACTACGTCGTCGGCGGAGCTGGGGATATAGTGAATGTCCGAATGCAACTCGCTGATTGCCTTGCGCAGGCCAGCTTCGATTACGGGCGGTGGATAGCCCTCATTGCGTCCGCAGTAGAGTCCGATGCAGGCATGGCGGCGGATGCGGCGCAAAAGATCGCGAGCGTTGCTCAGGAAGAGCGCGTCGTTGTTGGGTACTGGACCGTCCCAGGGATTGGCGAGCCAGAAGTCCTGCCAGACCATGATGCCATTGCGGTCGCAGGCTTCGTAGAATGCCTCGTCGCCGATCTGGCCCACCCAATTGCGGACCATGGTGAAGTTCATCTCGCGGTGATAGCGTGCCGCTATGTCGTATTCGCGGAAGCGGTAGCGCAGCATGGACTCGCCGAATCCCCAGTTGCCTCCGCGTGCGATGAAGCGGCGGCCGTTGACCCATAGGCGAAGGTCGCCGCCATCTTCGCTCCACGTCATGCGGCGCAGTCCGGCCTTGAAGGATGTCTTGTCGAGGACTTTTTTGTGGTGCTTTTCCTCGAATGAAAGCTCCACGTCATAGAGGTATGGGTCGCCGTAGCCAGCGGGCCACCAGAGCTGCGGGTTCTGAATGCGAAGGGTTGGCACCTTAGCCGGGCTGAGCGTAACGGTCTGCGTGGATGACGCTGGGAGGCGCACCGGGTGTTCGAATTGCGCGTCGCCGAGGCTTCCGCGGAGAATGCCTTCGATTGGCTTGGTGTCGTGGTTCGTCAGATCGACTTCTATGGTGACGTCTGCGCGTGAATTGTCAGTGGTGGGCAGGCTGGTAGCGACCAGCGGATTCGCAATTGTGACGGCGCCGGTGGTTGTGAGATAAACGTCGCCCCAGATGCCGGTGTTGCGGCCGCGGATGGTGGGAATCCAGTCCCAGCCGATGGAGGCGTGGTAAGTCGGATTGTCGGCGCCGAGCGCGCCGCCATTCTTGCTGGCAACTTCAAAGGTCTTCTGCTTGCAGCTTCCTGGCGTGTCGTTTTTGAAGATGCGCACGGCGAGCGCGTTGGATCTTCCCGCGCGTAGCTTGCGCGTTACATCGAAGCGCCCGCGCATAAAGCCGCCATCGATGCGGCCAAGGCTTTCGCCGTTGACGAAGACTTCGGCCCTCCAGTTGATTCCGTCGAAGTTGAGCCATGCGCGCTCGCCGTGCTGAGGGGCTTTTGCCTGAAACTCGGTGCGGTACCAGAAATCGGAATAGAAATAGGAGTCGGAGATGTAGAGCTGATTCTGGCCGAAGTTAGGATCCGGCAGTGCGCCGACGTTGAGATACGAAGTGAGCACGGTTCCGGGAACGGTGGCCACGAGCCAGGAGGAGTCGTGAAAGCCCGGCTTTGAAAGCGCCTCACCGGAATCAGGAACGAAATTTTCGCGCTGCAGGCGCCATGCGCCTCCGGCGAGATCAACGCGTCCATCGGGGCGCAGCGCAGGCGACGGGTGTGGTTGGGCGACAGGACCGCCGCGCCCGTAGACCTCCATTTCACTCAAGATGTAGCCCGAGGGAGACGTCGGGCGCGTCATGACGACGCGAACATAGCGGGCTTGTGCGGGCGAAGCGAGGCGGATGTCGTCGGTTTGGCCGGAATTGGAGGGCAGCGGCTGAAGATCGCGCCAGGATCCGGCGTCATCAGAGACTTGGATTTTTCCTTCCGCGGCGCGGGCGATCCAGTAGAGCGAGATGCGGTCGAATGTGCAGCGAGCGCCGAGATCAACGCAGACCCACTCCTCCGCGGAGCCGGCACTCATCCATGCGCTGGTGAAGGAGTAAGGTCCACCGAGTTGTACGCGCTCCTCGGCGCGAAAGAAGGCGACCTGCCCGACCTGCCAGATGGTTTCGAAGTGGGAGTCGGCCGGGATGTCCGAAGCGGCGAGCTGAAACTTGTAGTAGCGGCTGCGTATGGGTTGCGGGAACTGAATGGATGGATAGTAGAGTTCCGACGACTTGGCCATGTCGGGCGGGAAGTTTTCTCCTGAGAGCGCGTGCGGGGCAGTTGCGGTGCCTTTCTCCTGCCATGTGCGTCCGTCTTCGGAAACGGAAACGGTGAAGCTTATGTTGCTAGCGGGCAACTCTTGGGGCACGGTGACGAAAACTGCGACGCGGTCGACTTCCGGAGGCGTATCGCCGCCGAGCTGAACCTCAATTTCAGGATTTCTGCCGGTGAGGGACATGAGGCTGGCTTCAAAATGGTCCAGCAATATTTGCCGTTGATATATGGGGAGCGGCTCGACTGGATTGAGGGATACGGAGATCCAGTCGGGGAGGCGCGTGTCCTTGATGCCGTCGGTAATCAGCTGCGCGGTCAGATTGTAGTCGTAACTGCTGGAGTGGTAGGCGGGACGGAGCAGCGCAAGGTTGCGATAGGTTGTGGTGTCGAGCACCAGGCTGGGACTGAAATTCTCCTCGGGCGCGCCGGGATAAAAGCCAAGTCCGCGAGTGAATTCGCTGGAAGAAAGTTGTGCGGCTTCGGTGGCATCCTGCGGCGTTTGCGCGGGCGCACCGGCACTCGCGGCCATGGCGGAAACCGGCGGTAACACCGCTCCCGCACCCGCAATAATGGTCGTCTTCAGGAAATCCCTTCTCGATGTTGACATTCTCATTCCTTTCGCTTGGAGCGCCCGCAAGCGCTTTATTTTCATGGCGGAATTCTTGTCTTCGCTTCACAAAGCGAGGGCGAATTTCGTGAACAGCCTTCCCGGCACTTATATCAGTTCCGCGCCGGCATACAAACAGCCCGCTGAGCTTCGCTTCTCAATGGCGCTGACCGAGGTACCTTGGTTGCGTGTTACCTGGGGTTACTTTCGTGAGTCCGCGGTGCAGAAAACCCTTTTCAATTGACAACCCGTGATTAATATATGTCCAGCATTAGTTCAAAAGATTTTCTACTTACGCTTCCGCCGAGAAGCGCTTCTGTCGCTACGGCAGATTCGCACGACTTTGTGCGATGTGAACCACAGGTGTTTCTTCTTCCTCGTTTCTGTCTAAGCCGCCGTTCTTTTTAGAACCGGCTCAATCACTTGATCTAAGTCGAGTCTCGCCCTGCCCCGGCGAAGCTGCCGTGTTGCGAGATGAGCCAGGAACCAACGATCGCTCAATGAAGCGACGATACGCTACGTGTGTCCGCAAGCGTTCATTCAAGAAATGCAAACGCGCGAACCCGCAGAAGAAACGCGGTGAAAGACAATGAGGAAGCTCTTTTCTTTTTTTATTTTTTTGGTCTCCGCACTTTTGTGCGGACAAGCGGCGGCTCAGGCTACGGTTGTCGGCGGGCAGGGAACCTATATTTATGTCGACGGGCAGAATGGGTCTGATTCGAACCCCGGGACATCCAGCCAGCCCTTCAAGACAATCCAGGCTGGGGTGAACAAAGCAAGATCAGACAACCAGTCGGGTATCGCGACGGTGGTCTCGATCGCCCCCGGCGTATATCGGGAAGCGGTCACACTCGGATCGACAAAGGCCTCGGCGCCGATGACGATAGAGGCTGCAACGCCGGGCACGGTGTATATCGATGGCGCAGACGTGCTCAGCGGCGGAAGTGCGAACAGCTCCGGTGTCTACACGTATGCCTGGGACGACACGGTCGGCACATGCCAACTTCCACCAAACTGGATCCCCGGAATGCCGCCGGTGGTTTTGGCAAATGAAATGGTATTTGTGAACGGAGGCCTGCTCACGCAAGTCATGTCAGCCGCGCAGCTCGTCGCTGGCACGTTCTATGTAGACAAATCAAATCAGCAAGTGGATGTCGATCCTACATCGGGCACGGATATGAGCACGGCCACGGTGGAAGTATCTGCCCGCCAGACGACACTGACGGTTGTACATGCCTCGGGCGTGGTGTTCAGCGGATTGGTCTTTCAGCATGCGGCATCCTGCATGAACCAGGACGGCGCTGTGGTCTACAACGGCACGAATCTTCTTTTCGACAACGTGCAGGTGAACTGGAACAACTGGGGCGGACTCGGGATAAGTTCCAGCACCAATATTACTGTCCAGAACTCTACGGCGAGCTACAACGGCGGCCTGGGTTTCATGGGATGGGAGATGCAGAATAGCCTGCTTTTGAACAACGAAGCTGACTACAACAACTGGCGTGGAGAGATGGTCGGCTTCTACGATTTCGCCCAAGGGGGATTCAAGTTCGGTAGAAGCCGCAGCATCACGGTAGACGGTCAAATCTCCTACAACAACCAGGGCGAAGGTCTTTGGTTTGATACCGACAACGAGAACATCACGGTTAAGAATGCGGTTCTGGTCGGCAATGCGGTCGAAAACCTGAAGCTCGAAGCCAATGAAGGTCCCTTCACCATTACGAAGAATACCTTCTGCTCAGGCGGTGTCGGCGTCATCTTGATGGACTCAGCCGGAGTGACGCTAAGCGACAATTATTTCTATGGGAATCAAAGTTCAGGAAACCAACTGGCTAACAACCAGAATGCGCAGGTCTTTCTTGCAGGTCAACCGGGAGGCAGGTCGTACAGCAACTTTCAGACCGGCGCGATGGTTACAAGCGACAACACGAACATAACCCTCAGTGGAAACACATTCGCTGACTCCGGCTCTGGGCAGTATGTTTTCAATACTTACCTCAGCGGCTATGAGTGGACTGATTTCCTGGGAAGCTTCCATTCAAGCGGCAATACCTGGTCCGATGCCAATAACACAAATGCCTTCGGGCTTCCGGGCGGAAACACAACGAATCTCCGCGGCTGGCAGAGTGCTACGGCGCAGGATGGGAACTCGACCTGGGGTTCAGTTCAGGAGAATAGCGCTTGCCAGATCCCTGCGCCTTCTTACACTGATTTTGCAATGCTCACGCGCAATGCCGTGAACTATGTTCCGTCTTACACGATGTCGAACGGGAGCATTGCTGTTCCGCTGCAGGTGAAGTCCTTCGGCTTTGGGCCGGTAACGCTTTCCGCGCCTGGCTTACCGAGCGGTGTGGTCGCGTCGTTTAATCCAGCCACTCTTATCAGCGGCAACTCGACGCTTACGCTCACAGCGTATTCTTCGGCGACGAGGCAGACTGTCCCGGTGACGATTTTCGCGACCAGCGGAAACCGGGTGCATACCATTACCGAATGGATAGCGGTTCAGCCTGGCATGACGCAGGCTCCGAAGACTCCGCCTTCTAAAGCGGCGATTTCCACTACTCCCACCAGCATCTCCGTTGCTGCGGGTGCATCAGCAAGCACGTCGCTGAATTTATCGGGGTTCACCAGCAGTGCCGTAACGCTTGCATGCAGTGGTTTGCCGAGTGGTGCGACATGTTCCTTCGGAGGACTGAAGGGCACGGGCACACTGGGAACTGTTGCGCTGAAGATCACCACAACTGGTCCTACAACAACTTCGAAGCTGGCCGTCCCGGCGGAACATGGGTCGGGCATCATGATGGCCATTGCGTTGCCAGGGATGATCGCAATTCTGTGCCTCTTCAATACGCGCCGCCGTTATTCGCAATGGCGCGCGATTATGGGCGTGGTTTTGATTCTCTCCACCGGGATGTTCCTGTCGGCGTGCGGCGTGAATTACACGGGGAACAGCAGCCTTACCGCCCAAACGTCGAGCTCGGGCGGCACTGGCAGCAGCGGTAGCTCGGGTTCCGGAAGCTCCAGCAGCAGCGGTTCGGGTTCTGCGGGATCAGGCTCGGGCAGCGGCAGTTCTGGCTCCGGTAGTTCAGGATCGGGCAGTAGTGGAAGTTCGGGATCCGGAAGTTCCGGCAGCGGTTCAGGGTCGGGCACTGGAACCAGCGGCACTGGTAGTGGTTCGGGCAGCGGTAGTGGCTCGGGATCGAGTGGTTCGGGCTCGGGGTCTGGATCAGGCAGCGGCAGTGGTTCGAGCGGTAGCGGTTCTGGTTCTGCGGGATCAGGCTCGGGCAGTTCTGGTTCCGGTAGTTCAGGATCGGGCAGTAGTGGAAGTTCGGGCTCCGGAAGTTCCGGCAGCGGTTCAGGGTCGGGCACTGGAACCACCGGCACTGGTAGTGGTTCGGGCAGCGGTAGTGGCTCGGGATCGAGTGGTTCGGGCTCGGGATCTGGATCAGGCAGTGGCAGTGGTTCGAGCGGTAGTGGTTCTGGCTCGGGTAGCGGCTCAGGATCGAGTGGTTCAGGCTCTGGCAGCGGTTCTGGTTCTGGCTCGGGTAGTGGTTCGGGATCGAACGGTAATTCTGGGACGCCTGCGGGTACCAGCACGGTCTTGATTACGGCGACAGCGGGGACCCAATCGGCAACGGCAGAACTCACGGTTCAGGTGCAATAACTCAGAGTATTGTCGTCTTTGCCGAGCAGGCAGCGCGTCAGGGCATCCATCGCATACTCCGATTGATGCCCGGGCGCAGAACTAAATCGAAACATGTGAGGAAAGTGGAAGTCGCTCGCGAATGCGGGTTCTCGCCCTGGACTGTTTCGATTGTTCTTAGTGAGGCGCTGCTTTCCCGCTAAGTGGCAGTGGCCATTAAAGAGCAGAATCGTAAGACTTCGGGACAATCGGTTATTTCCCTGACATTTTTGCGCGCTCGCTGCGGTTGGCGTCCTTATCTTCGACATACCCCATCAATTTTGCATGCTCATTCTGCGCGGCATTGAAAAGACTCAGGGGCGCCCGGCGCTCGAGTTACTGCGCAAGGTTGATATATTTATGCGGAATGAGCAGAGCGGCATTATTGTGAGTCGGGATTGGATTTGATCTTCGTTGCAGGATTGGGAGAAAGCTATGGATCAACCGTTGTGCATGCGAAAAATTCTTCTTGCTGTGGTCGCGGTGTCTTGCGCAGCAGGATCGGCAGCAGCGCAGACCGTCAGGATCAATACCACTGCCGCGGTAAACACCATTGATCCGCGGACATCGGTCGGCGCCGGTGTGGACCGCATTCCGGTGGCGGCGATTGACCATGACCTTACGAAAGAGGCGCTCGCACCGGTGCAGAAATCAGGATGGCAGCCGGTGACCTATCGACAGAACACCGATCTGGCAGTGGAGGCATGGCACTGGAATTCCGTGGGCACGTGGAGCGGGCCGGGCAACCAGGGATATTTCACCGGAGACGCGAATTCCAAGGGCTTCATCCGCCACTCGTTTGGCTATGCACTGCCGCACCGTGGCGTAACTCGCAACGACGGCACGCTGCAAGGCTACTCGCGGATCACGGACGGCGATTCAAACTCATATTGGAAGAGCAATCCGTATCTCACGCAGCGATTCACCGGAGAAGACGATGCGCTGCATCCGCAGTGGATCATTCTGGACTTATCCCAACTGGAACTGGTCGATTCCATCAAGATCGCCTGGGGAGCTCCGTATGCGACGCAATACAAAGTGCAGTACTGGACCGGAGTGGACCCGATCCGGTATCCGCTGCTCGGCGTATGGGCGGCTTTTCCGCATGGCGTTGTGACGAACGGGAGTGGCGGAGCCGAAGTGCAAAGGCTCTCTGAGCTTCCGGTGAAAGTTCGCTTTTTGCGCATCAAGATGACGGAGTCTTCGAATACTTGCGATACGCACGGCGCAGGCGACCCGCGCAACTGCGTAGGATATGCGATTCGCGAAGTGTACATTGGGTCGACTTCGCCTGACGGGGTATTTCACGACCTAGTGCGGCACACACCTGACCAGGAGCAGACACTTACATGGTGTTCATCAGTGGATCCGTGGCACACAGCAACCAGCACGGTGAATCGCAGCGAAGCGCAAGTGGGCTTCGATCTATTTTTCCAGAGTGGAGTGACGCAAGGCATTCCTGCCATCATTCCCATTGCCATGTTGTATGACACGCCACCGAATGCGGCTGCGGAAGTGCGGTATATCGAGAACCATAAGTATTCGGTTGCATATATTGAGATGGGCGAAGAAGCCGACGGGCAGTACATATCACCGGAAGACGACGCCGCGCTTTATATCCAATACGCGAAGGCGCTGCGCGCGGTCGATCCAAATCTAAAGCTCGGCGGCCCCTCTTTCGAGGGCGTGAATGATGACATTGTGACGTGGCCCGACGATGCGGGGCGTACATCGTGGCTGGGGCGGTTTTTGCTTTATCTGAGGCAACACCATGCCATGCAGGAGTTGCAATACTTCTCATTCGAGCACTATCCGTATGAGCCATGCCATATCCCCTGGAGCAGCCTGTACGACGAACCGACTTTGGTTCGGCACATCATTGACGTGTGGCACGATGATGGACTGCCAGCGAGCATACCATTGTTCATTACAGAATCGAATTTGTCGTCGTCCACCAGCGAGACCTATGAGGACATTTTTAGCGGGCTCTGGCTGGCGGACTACATTGGATCATTTCTCGCGGACGGCGGTAGCGGCGTGTATTACTTCCATTACCTGCCACTTCAAATGGAGCGCGGTTGCAATGGCTCCGAAGGGACGTTTGGAATGTTTACGGTAAACCCTGACTACTCCATTCGGCAGCCGCTGGCGCAGTTCTTTGCGGCGCAGATGATCAATCACGAATGGCTGCAGGCGCAGGGTGGGAACGAAATTTATCCCGCGGCATCGGACGTGACAGACGGGGCGGGGCATTTTCTGGTGACTGCGTATGCGGACCATCGGCCCGATGGGGAGTGGTCGCTGATGCTGGTGAATAATGACCAGGAAAGCAGCCATCGCGTGCGTGTGGAGTTTGATGGAACTGGCGGGCAGACGCAGACATTTGCGGGGCCTGTTTCGGAGTCGGTCTTCGGAAGCGCGCAGTATAAGTGGCATCCGGGAAACCGAGACTTCGATGCACATTTGCCTGCGTCGCAGGACAAGCCAGCGCTGATTTATTCGCGAGGTGAAGCTGCTCCGGACGGCCCGATTCTGGAGACGAAAATTCCAGACGGGAGTGGTGAAATTGAACTGCCTGCAGCTTCGATTGTTGTTCTGCGGGGGCAGGTAAAATAGCAGCCCACATACAATAAGGGTGAATGTTGCGCGCCTCCACTGTTGCGCTGTTGATCTGTGCGGCCGCTGCGGGCGCCCGTGCGCAGCAGACAGCGGGGACGCCGACGACTCTGACGGTTCGATCGAACCTGGTCGAGGTGCCGGTGCTGGTGAAGACCAAGCGCGACGAAATGGTTTATGAGCTTACGGCCAACGACTTCACCGTGACGGACAATGGTTTACGGCAGCAAGTCCGGCTTGATCCTGATACAGATTCGCAGCCGCTCGCGCTGGCCATTGTGGTGGAGACGGGCGGCGCTGGGGCGGGTCATCTCGCCGACTATGTTGAGCTGGGGCCGATTCTCGACGCGATTATCGGCGAGGTTCCACACCGCGTCGCACTCATAAGCTTTGACAGCACGCCGCGTGTGCTCCTGCCCTTTACACCCAATACTGATGACGTCGCACAGCAGTTGGCGAATTTGCGTGGGGGCGATAATGGCGCTGCGATTCTGGATGGGCTGGCGCTGGCTGTGGCACAGCTACGGCAGGAACCTCCGCTCTATCGCCGCGCAATTTTGTTGCTCAGCGAGACCATCGATCAGGGCAGCAACACGACACTGAACGAAGCTCTGCGCATGATAAGCGATACGAACACGACGATCTACAGCTTTGGATTCTCGAGCACGCGTTCGGCTGTCCTGCATGAGGCGTCAAAGCTCAATCGGCCTGACGAGCCCGGGCCGGCTCACGGCTGCTTCAGCCGCGAAGGTGCGGATGCAGAATATAAGGGCCACTATAGCCGCCAAGTGCTTGATTGCCTGAGCGATCTTGCGCCGCCGCTGCGCCTGGGAACCATGGCGTTTTTGACCGCGCGCGACTCGCTAAGCAGGAACACGGCGGAATCCATTGCGAAGCTCACCGGCGGCGAGTTCGCTCAATTTCACAATCCGAAAACCCTTCAGCGCGGCCTTATCGGGCTTTCGAAAGATGTACATAATTACTATGTGTTGAGCTTCCGCCCTGAGACGCCCACGCCTGGTATGCACGCACTGCATGTGAACCTTCCGGATTATCCGCAACTCAGGCTCGCGTCGCGCAGTGAATACTGGATTGACGACGAGAACGCTGCACAGGCGCCCTAAAACTATTGTCCCGATGGGCTCACTGCTGTCGAGGGGAACACATGATCGATGAGTTCCTGGCGCAGTGTGAGGCGCAGATCGGTTCCGGGTCCCGGTTCGGTATTCGATTGAGGGTGCAGAGTTGCTGAAGGCGCGGATGGTCCCGTATCGGTCGTATTGACCATAAGGATGCTGGCCATGCGCCGCGCAGGATCGATGAACATCTCGGAGGAGAATCCACCCTGATCTCCGTCGTGGTACACGTAGCGATGCCCATTGAGATGGAGCACAAAGAAGCCCAGGCCCATTCTTGGCGTACCGGTCGTATAGGCGGCAGGACTTTCGTCCTGCGCTTTTACGGGTAGGACGCCGGTCCATGCTTCTTCAAGAGAAGTGCGCTTGAGAACGAAGTCGTAGACGGGGTTGGCGGGATTGCCAATGAGGAAGCGCGCGTACTTCACCATGTCGGTGATTGGCGCTTTCAAGCCGCTGTTTGAGGTTGTGATTCCGGTATCGAAGTTGAATGGCTGTTCGGTGAGCTTATTGCCGGAGCGCAGGTAACTCGAAGAGACATGCGATTCGAGGAAGTAAGGGGAGCGGTCGAAGTAGCTCTGAGTCATGCCCAGTGGCATGAGAATGTTCTTCTCGATGTATACCTCGTAGTCGTCGCCGCTGAGACGCTCGATAATCTGGCCGAGAAAGACATAACCGAGATTGGAATAGCTCCATTGCGAGCCGGGGCGGAACGCGACTTGGGTGTACGGTAGCATCGCCGCCACCTGCGCCCAGTGGGTCGGCTCAAATGGCTGCCAGTCGCAGTTCGATGCGTCATCGCAGTCCCAGGGCCAAGTAGGATTGCGAAAGCCCGCACTGTGCGTAAGCAGGTCGCGGATGGTGATGGCGTCGATGGGCCCGAATTCGTCGTGGACCTGCCGCAGTTCCGGCACGTAACGGACGGCGGGATCGTCCAGCGAGAGCTTGCCTCGATCGCGGAGTTGCAGGATGGCGATTGCCGTCATGCTCTTGGTGATCGATGCCCAGTTATACGAGGTATCTGCGTCGACGCGCCGATGCGTGCCGTCGCGCATCACGCCGAAGTAAAATTCCGTGGCCGGATTCTGGCCGTGAATGATGGCGATGCCACCGCCTACGATCCCGTGTTGCTGGAGGACAGCATCAAAACGGTGATGGAATGTTGCGTCCTGAGCAAGCGCTGGAGCAGGTGGTAGCAGGACTCCTAGAAACAGTGTAGCGAGCAGGATGCGCGGTTTCTTCGACATGCTGCACATGATAATCAAAGCCAGGAAATATAGGTGCCGGGTCTACTCCACCGTGACCGACTTTGCGAGGTTTCGTGGCTGGTCTACGTCGCAGCCACGGCGCACGGCAATGTGATATGCAAGTAACTGGAGCGGAATCACGTCGAGGACTGGAAGCAGCAGTTCCGGCGTCGCGGGCACGCGGAGCACATGATCTACTAGCTGTCCGATCTGTGCATCGCCTTCCATGGCCACGGCGATTACTTTGCCTGACCGCGCTGTGACCTCCTGAATATTCGAGAGCGTCTTCTCGTAGCGCAGAACGGAATCGCGATTGCCCTCATCCTTCGTCGCCAATACGACTACGGGGAGCGTTTCGTCGATGAGCGCGTTAGGGCCGTGTTTCATCTCTCCTGCCGGATAGCCCTCGGCGTGGATGTAGGAAATTTCCTTCAGCTTCAGCGCGCCTTCGAGCGCAATTGGATAGTGAATCCCGCGGCCCAGGTAGAGAAAATCGCGGGCGGTGGAGTAGGTCTTTGCGAGTTGCTCACACACGGAGTCCGCGGTGTCGAGAATTTCCTTCACCTTGCCGGGAAGGAGGGTCAATGCTTGCAGCAGCGACTGGCTTTCCTGATCTGTCACTGTTCCGCGCACCTGCGCGACATGCAGCGCGAACAGAAAGAGCGCCACCAGTTGCGCCGTGAATGCCTTCGTGGATGCGACGCCGATTTCCGGCCCGGCGTGGGTGTAGATTGCGCCGTGCGCCTCACGCGCGATCATCGCGCCGACCACGTTGCAAATGGCGACTGTCGTCGAACCCTTCGCGATCATTTCCCGCTGTGCCGCTATGGTGTCCGCCGTCTCGCCGGATTGTGTAATCAGCAGGCCGATGGCGTTGGGGTCGGCAATGGGGTCGCGGTAGCGGTACTCGCTCGCGTAGTCCACTTCTACCGGTATCCGCGCCAGCCGCTCGATCATGAACTTTCCGGCGGTTGCGGCATGCCAACTTGTTCCGCACGCCGCAATGTTGATCTTGGTGGCTTTGCGGAAGTCCTCATCCGGGATCTTCATCTCGCTCAAAAACACCTTGCCTGTATCGAGCGAGAAGCGTCCGAGCGTGGTGTCGCGAATGGCGCGCGGCTGCTCAAAGATCTCCTTGAGCATGAAGTGTTTGTAGCCGCCCTTTTCCGCTTGAATAGGGTCCCACGTTATGCGCTGTACGGGACGCAGAATGCGGTTTCCCTCAAGATCACTCAGAGTAATGCCGTCGTGCGTAAGCGTGGCCACATCGCCATCCGCGAGAAAATAAAGATCGCGTGTGTGGTGCAGGATACCCGGCACATCTGAGGCGACAAAATATTCGTTTTCGCCCAGGCCCACAACAACCGGAGGCCCGCTGCGCGCCACCACGATCTTGTCCGGCTCATCTGCAGACAAAACACAAAGCGCATAGGCGCCGGTCAGCCGCCGAATCGCACGGCGCACCGCTTCTTCCAGCAACATGGTCTTGCCCGACGACACTGCAGACCGCACCTCCTGCTCTAGCAGATGCGCAATCACTTCTGTATCTGTTTCGGTTACAAACTTATGGCCATCAGCGGCAAGCTCCTGCTTCAGGGCAAGATAGTTCTCGACAATGCCGTTGTGGACGACCACTATGCGTCCGGTGCAGTCGCGGTGCGGATGCGCATTTTCTTCGGTGGGTCTGCCGTGCGTGGCCCAGCGCGTGTGGCCAATGCCGTAGGTGCCTTCGAGCGGCTGCTCGCGAATCAATTCTTCCAGGTTTTTCAGCTTGCCGGGAGCGCGGCGCAGCGTGAATCCGTCTCCGATGCCGCCTACGGCAATGCCGGCCGAATCGTATCCGCGATACTCAAGCCGGCGCAGCCCTTCGATAATCAGAGGGACAACTTTCTTGCCGCCGACATAGCCGACGATCCCGCACATAGGCGCTCCTGTTTTCAGTGCTGATGTATTGTCCGGCCAGGAATGGGCCGAATCACAATGCTACTTCTCTTCAATCTGGAAGCGGAACTCTTCAATCACCGGATTGGTGAGCACCTCGCGCGCAATGCGTTCCACTTCCGCCTTCGCTGCGGTCGAGTCCAGCGTATCCGACAGGCGTATTACGAAATACTTGCCCTGCCGTACGTCGTCCACTCCCTTGTATTGCATCTTTTTAAGAGCGTTGTGAATGGCCTGTCCCTGCGGGTCGAGGACGGTCTGCTTCGGCGTGACATAGACATGAGCTTTCATTTTGACTCATTATAAATGTTGCGCTTTTGCCGCGAACTTCACGGCGGCGCGCGCTCCAAATTTCAAAAAGCAGGACAGGAATGACGGATTATCTTAAGTTGCCGATTGGCGACCGCGCACCTCAGGCAGTGAACGCCGTGATTGAAATTCCCGCCGAGTCGGTCAACAAGTACGAATACGACAAGAAGCTCAACGTCTTCCGGCTCGACCGCAATCTTTACTCGCCCGTGCATTACCCCGGCGACTATGGATTCATCCCGTCGACCTTGAGCGATGACGGCGATCCGCTGGATGTTCTGGTGCTCGTCGAAGAGCCGAGCTTTCCAGGATGCGTTATGACGGTGCGCCCCATCGGGCTGCTTGAAATGCTCGACCAGGGCGTGCTCGACGAGAAAATTCTCGCTGTCGGTCAGAACAATCCGCGTTACCACGACATAATGCACTACTCGGAAATTTACCCGCACATGCTCAAGGAGATTACGCACTTCTTCTCCATCTACAAGGATCTCGAAGGCAAGCGTGTGGAGGTTCAGGGCTGGCACGATGCCGACTACGCGTGCGAGCGCCTCATGGTCGCGGTGAACAACTTTAAGGCGGGTAAGTAGTTCGCCTACTCTTTTGCTGAACTGGGCCGCCGCAGCCGCGAGAACCAATAGAACGCCGGACCAGCGGCGGCGATGATGAGCCCAAACAGAAGAGCCGGCATGTGCGCCATGCGTTCGTTTCTGGCGACATATGCCGTGTACACAATCAAAATGGTAGGGAAGATCCCAAGCCCGATGGCCGTTGCCATGCTACCTGCGCGGAAGGGCCGCTCGAGCTGCGGCTCGCGGAAGCGCAACACAGCCAGCGCGACAAACTCAAGAATCAGGCTTGCTCCGTAGAGCATTACGTCAATTGAGATGAGGCGCTCGAAGCTGAAGTGCAACGCCAGCGCCCATGCCGTTGCGCACAAGAGGACAGCTACCCACGGAACTCCGCGCTGGTTGCGCCGGGCGACAATTCGTGGCAACATTCCGTCTTCGGCGAGCACCATCGGCAATCGAGCGTAAGACATTGTGAGCGCGTTGAACATGCCCAACCCGCTGATCGCGCCTCCGAAGACAATTGCTGCTCCCAGCCAAGGTCCGGCCAGCGTTTTCGCCGCGTCCGCCCATGAGCCCGTGGTGAAACGCGAAACGTCCATCCCCGCAAAGGCCATTGCGGCCAGCGGGATCACGTAGCTGAACGCGACAACAATGACACTCAGCAATACGGCTCGCGGGTAGTTGCGCTGTGGATTCTCGACTTCCTGCGCTACAGTCGACGCATTGTCCCATCCCATGTAGTTCCACAGACCAACCAGTACAGCCGTCGAAAGTCCCGCGCTTCCCGCCGCATGCGAGGCCCATGCAGGATTACTGTGCAAGTGCAATCCATGCCAGGCCGCGGCTGCGACCAGCACAGCGAACGGCGACAGCAGCACAACAAACAGTGCGCTAGAACCTTCACCAACAATGGGCGCGCCGCAGAGGTTCCATATGCAGCATCCGGCAATCAGCGCCAGTTCCCATGCCGTTCCCCGCCATCCTGCCGTCCAGCCCGGAAACAGCCGCTCCAGATAAAGCACAAAAATCGTGGGGTAGATCGCCATGTCGAAGATGCTGGCGGCAAGTGAGAGCCACGCTTCCTGATAGCCCCAGAACGGCCCCATCGCACGGCGCACCCACACGTAAAAGCCGCCCTCTTCAGGCAGCGCGCTCGCCAGTTCGCCAATCATCAGAGCGGTGGGAAAACTCCAGAGGAGCGGAAGCACCAGCAGGATTGCCAGCGCCTTCGCGTAGCCAGCGCCTCCCAGTATGTCTTCAATGCCGTAGGGTCCGCCCGCGACCATAAAGTAGATGGCCGCGGCAAGCGGAATCAGTCGCAGTCCGCGCCGAACGCGAACGGGTGGTGTGGTAACAATAGCGGGCACTGTTATTCAGAGCGTACCGCGAAACTGGCCGCGGAATCCCTGCATTTTCGCGGCAGCATCCATCTTCCGGTTGCGTCTAGCTTAGGACGCCTTCCGTTCCTGCTTTGGTCCGCGTTCAGAGCCGGGCACATAGCCCGGGTAGACCCGGTGTACCTCGCCATAGACCTGAATGCGCGCTTCAGGACTCTCACGCTCTGTCGATGCCTCTCCGGCTGCTGGAGCAGACTCGTACCGCACGGTGCCATGGTTGCGCTGCATTACCGCTTCCGCGTCAGACGCTTTTGAACCGGTCTTCACCGTCACGACGGCACCGCCCTGCCCCAACTCTCTCGCGAGTCGCCGCGCGTGTTCAGGCGGAATATTCATGCCGCAGAAGGAGCTTTCAAACGCCGAGCCGGAATAGGCGTGCTCTGAAGCGAAGTTGCTGGGCAGTTCGCGGGGCACACTCGGCGGGACCTCACTGCCCGTAATCGGACCGGGCCTGGAAGCACCCGCAAACGGCGTTCCGCCACCCGTGAAGAGACCCCAGGGACTGACAGCCTCAGTGCCTGAGGTTGCGCCGGCGGGCCGCATTTGGCTTTCCTCATAACCGGTGCGGACCGGCAGATCATTGACCGCGCGGGCGCGGTCGCTTGCGGTAGCGGTCCGCGGAGAGCCACTGTGAAAGGCCGCTCCAATAGCGGTGGAGTCGAAGCCCTCATCGAGCAGCTCGCGAATGGCACGGTGGGCGTCTTCGGGTTTGGTGAAATATCCGGCTACGGTGTTGCTGGAACTGCGCGAGTTTTCCCAATTGGTGGTCGGCATATAGTGTGTCCCCGGTATCGGAATTGAAGCGGCCCCTTACTGAAGCCGCTCTAAGTACGATGCTCGGAACTGGATTTGGTTATGCCAGGGTGATTTGGGGTAACCAGCGCTCGGCGTCCTCTCCAGGGTATGGCGGGTGTAGATCTGTGCATCCACGGGTTTGCGCTGTTCCTATATACTCGATTGCAGACAGCCGGAGAGATGGCCGAGTGGCTGAAGGCGGCGGTTTGCTAAACCGTTATAGGGTCAAAAGCTCTATCGGGGGTTCGAATCCCCCTCTCTCCGCCAGCGAGTCCTTCTCTCGCCGATTCTGGAGGTTTTCAGCCTCGAAATCCTCGGCATTTGGCCGTATAGTCGCGAATTCTGAAGAAATCAGAGAATGGCTTTAGGCGGATAAGCCGCTCCAGAAATGCCGATTTTCTCTGCTGGAGCAGGTCGGAGTCCGGTTTTTCACCAGAAGTTTCTCTGGGGTTCAGGTCTCGCTAGCCTGCCATTCAGTCCGTTGCTAACCGCCTAGCTATAAGGCTCTCGGCCTTTGCCAGGTTATCTGGCGATCGGCCGCTCTACTCCTGCCAATCCAAATACCTGTCTAATGGGTGAGCGGAAGCGGTATGTTCCATGAGGGATTTGGTGAGGCTCCCTGCGGCTGCGCTCTTGCTTAGACCGTGCTTCACACGAGTGAGATAAACATTCAAGCTCTTGGTGCCAGGAATGATTTCGCTGATTTCCAGATACGCAGGCAAATCAACCGCATCCTTGAGCTTAAGCGTAGCAAGCGGTTTTCCGGACTTCTTCCCGAATCCCAGCTCGTAAGGAACCCACCAGGATCTTACGGTGCTTGCTGGAACCAAACAGAGAATATGGGTGCAGTTGGATAGTCCCCGTTCGATGAATTCAGTTACAGCGACCGCATCTCCTCGGGCAGCCGCACGTTGCAGGTCATCATCGATAACGTCCAGGTAGATATCTACATCTCCATATTGTGTTATGTAATCACCAATTCGCTGGACCGCCGGCTTGTCCACCGATATGTGCGAAAGAAAAATGCAGGGATGCCCTAGAATTGATGAGGTCTTTGCTAATGTCCGATTTTCATACAGCGCTCTGTTTATGCCTGGCAAACACCTATCTCCCAAATTGCGTTGAAGCGTTTCTTACGACCTACGTGGTGGCTACTGGTCGTATATTACGGTTCCGTGGCTAACCATTTATCCAGAGCTTCAGGGTCCCACGCCAGCCACTGCGTAGAACGGCCGTTGTACAGCGCGCTAGGAATCGCAACCTGGTCAGAGCCTTTGAGCGTCATTCCCCTGATACGCTTCCATGTGTACTCACGTGAGATTCTCTTCTTCATTTCATAGAACGTATTGATTTCCCAGTCCACCCACTCGCTGTTGTGTGTGTGTTGCCGCCAATCAAGACGACGAGCTTGGATGCGCGATCGAACTTGCTGATGATCTCGTCACGAACTGGTTTGGAGCGCGGATCGGACGGAGGATACGTGATCGGCTTCCCGCTTCGATCACGAACGGCTTCCTTCAGAGAATGGTCATGGAAATCCAGCGGATGTTTTGGGTTGTTTTTCAACAAGCTCAATCCCGCTACCTGCTGTTGATCATCATGATCGAAACTAATAAAAACATTGGCCGGCATACGTTTCCTTCTCGATTAAGTTCAAGCACTCTGCGCGGCGGACGGCTTTAGCCGAGACAGACCCACCAATATCAACTCGATTACCCGGTCGATCGCCGGTGTGCGGTGGAGCTCATCGTTTTCGTCGGGGGTCAAACCGTTGGTAGCAGCCAACTGCCTGTGGCCGGTTCTGGCGAAAGTGTTCCATACTGCCTCACGGTCGATGGTGCGATCGGCTTCTGTCGCTTGGTTCTCCTCCGCGATTGGCGGGGCGTTATAGAGCGCCTGAATTCGAGTGGGACGGCAGAACTCCTCCGTCATCTGCTTTCCCTCAATGGCATCGATGACCTGCTCGGCAGCACCGCCTAAAAAACCTGCAAGGTACAACGGCTTGTTGGCCGTGACTGCAACGAAAGCTTCTTCGATCACACCTGGATATCGGCCCGCATACTTTGAACGAGGCCCGCCCACGCAAATGCGAACGTGCGATTCATCGTTGAGTCGGTGTCGAAGAAAGGTTAACCCTCTTGCGCGCATATATTGGTACATGCCTTCGTTCGGATCGAGGCGGCTAGCTTCATCGCTGAAAGGCTCCAATTCGCCGGGCAGGCCTGCGCGCTCAACTTTGAGCGTCGAACTCAGCTGTTCAAGATCCCGTTCCGGGAGATAGGGCGTCTCAGGCCAAGGCAGCAGATTCTTGAGCAGCTCGGAGCAGACTGGGGGTGCTGGCGTTGGTCCCGTGCCGCCGCGCGTGAGCGTTCTCCGCCAACTTCGCATGAACTTGTCGCCACAACTCGGAATTGATGATCGCCTGGTGCTCTCCGGCATATGAGCTCTCCTTGTGGGGGACCTCTCCGAGGTAGATTCGATTGCCCAGTATTTTGTACAGAGCGCCCCGTGAATACGTTGCGCCTCCCGATTTGCGGCCGGTGCGGCTGATCCGAACCTTGCTCGCGATGCCGCTCGCGTCGAGCTTAGCCTTTAATTTTCTGACACAGCCAATTTCCAGATACAGCCGAAAAATCTCGCGAACCTGGTCGGCTTCTTGCTTATGGATCATCAGCCGCCGATCTTTGAGCTCATAGCCGAGCGGTACTCGGCCACCCATCCACATGCCCTTGCGCTTGGAAGCCGCAATCTTGTCGCGTATGCGCTCGCCGGTCACCTCCCGCTCAAACTGGGCAAAAGAAAGCAGGACATTTAACGTGAGCCGACCCATCGACGAGGTGGTGTTGAACTGCTGGGTCACAGAGACAAAGCTCACACCGCGGGCGTCGAACACCTCAATGATTTTGGCAAAATCCGCCAGACTCCGGGTGAGGCGGTCAACCTTATATACAACGACCGTATCGATCCTCTTGGCATCGATATCCGCCAGAAGGCGTTTGAGAGCGGGGCGCTCCATCGAACCGCCCGAATATCCGCCATCGTCGTAATGAATCTCAAGGGCTCGCCAGCCCTCCTGGCGTTGGCTGAGTACGTAGGCCTGACAGGCTTCACGTTGTGCGTCGAGGGAATTGAAGGATTGCTCCAGCCCTTCTTCGGAAGACTTCCGGGTATAGATCGCGCATCTAATCGACCGCTTCTGCCCTGTACTCACCGGTGGCCCCGATGTTTCTGGTTCTGCTTGATGCCGAAGAAAAGTGGTCCTGACCAGCGAGTTCCGGTAATGAGCCGCGCGATCTCCGAAAGGCTCGAATATTTCTGGCCGTTGTATTCAAACCCCTGATCGCACACCGTGACGTGGTGGGTTTCACCTTGCCATTGGCGAATCAGACGGGTCCCCGGCTTGATCCGGAATTGGGCCGCAAGCTTCGCGCTCGCCCGCTTGGGTTCCGATTTGAAGCTGTCAGCCAACTCACGGAGGCGACGCTTTACCTCTTG